>CAYZVG010000021.1:0-17079 GCA_964481595.1 uncultured Occallatibacter sp.
CAGGCCGCAACCTCGAATGTTGAAATTGAAGCGCACCCGATTCGCGACGAGGAATACAGCTTTCTCATGAGTGAATTGTTCCCAGGCGATGCTGGTGCAGTTACAGTGTCGCGGGGCTACACTTTGCGCACTTTCGGCCAATACGCCAGTGTCGGGAGCCTGGCATGAACACAGCAAATCTCTCTGAAGAAGTGAAGAATGCTGGCAGCGCAGGCTCAAAGGCCTCGACGTCGGCCAAGATGGTTCCGCATATCTGCGTGTGCGCCTGCACCTACAAGCGGCCCAATATGTTGCGCCGTCTTCTTGTCGCGTTGGATCGACAGCAGACGAACGGGCTCTTCACTTATTCCGTAGTTGTCTCTGATAACGACGAGACTCGGTCCGCTGAGAGCACGGTAATTGAGATGCAAAACGCCTCCGCGATGCCGATAAAGTATTGCGTCGAGCCCAGGCGCAACATCGCACTTGCGCGCAACAAGGCGCTTGAAAACGTTGAAGGCGAATTCATCGCACTCATCGACGACGACGAGATCCCCGAACCTTCTTGGCTGCTCACGCTCTTTAACGAGTGCAATCAGTTCCAGGTAGATGGCGTGCTTGGCCCAGTTCTGCGACACTTTGATCAGGAGCCACCGGCCTGGTTCAAAAAATCCAGCATATACGTTCGGCGCATCAATCCCACCGGACAGTCAGTAGACTGGAAAGAGGCGCGCACCGGAAATGTGCTCATGAAACGATCGATCGTGGTTGGAGAGACCGGATCGTTTCGGCCTGAGTTCAGAGCAGGAGAGGACCAGGACTTTTTCCGCCGCAAGATTGAAGAGGGATGTCGATTCATCTGGTCCTCGGATGCCGCGGTGTCTGAGACAATTCCTCCGGCAAGGTGGAAGCGCAGTTACATTCTGCGCAAGGCAATGCTGCAGGGAGCCACCGCTGCCCTTCAGCCGAGTTGCGACGCAAAGAATATAGCAAAATCTTTGATCGCTGTGCCCCTGTATCTATTAGCAGTGCCGTTCACGCTATTGATCGGGCATCAGTATTTTATGAGTCACATGGTGAAAATCTGCGATCATTCCGGCAAACTTCTCATGCTGGTTGGGATTAATCCAGTCAAGGAAGAGTATGTATCGGAATAGATGAGAAGGTTAACTCGGCTGAGTGGCAAGATAGCCGACAAAAAGTTCAACGAGGATTATGGTGGTTTAGGTGATTTCATGGAAGACGTAGCAACAGTTCAGAACGACACTTATGTGGCCCCTGGGAAGATCGAGATAAGTGTTCGCGGCCAGTGGGTCCAGGCCCCTGCATGCCAGGTCAATGGACAGACAATTGTCGTTAAGGGCCGGCGAATCCGCATTGCAAGCTTACATGATGAGGATTATCTGGAGTCGGTGGTTGCCAATCCTGAAGATTGCATTCGCCGGCTGAAGGATGACCCCGCGGCCCCCAAGGCAGATATCTTCGTATTTTCACAGAAGTTCCCTGACACGGCCCCGCACTATAGCTATCCCCTGGAGATGCGCAGCATTGCAGTAATGAACCTGACTGACTGGAAGGCCTGGTGGGATGGTTTGCCACCTGAGACGCGAAGGAATGTAAGGCGCGCGCAGAAGCGCGGAGTCGTAACGTCCATCGATAAATACGACGATGATTTCATCAAAGGCATCATGGAGATACAGAATGAGACTCCAACGCGCCAAGGGCGGCATTATTCTCATTTCGGTAAATCCCTTGAGCAGGTCAAGCGCGACCATGCGTCCTTCCTTGATCACGGGGACTTTATCGGCGCGCATTATGGCAGCGAACTCATTGGCTTTCTTAAGCTCATTTATCGCGGAGACATTGCTTCGGTTTTGCATCTCAGCTCCAAAATGGCGCACTATGACAAGCGCCCAGGGAACGCATTGATTGCCAAAGCGACAGAAGTATGTAGAGACAAAGGCATTCAATATCTCACATACGAGCTATTTCACTATGGTAATAAGCGAGATAGCCCACTGACGCAATTCAAAGTGAGAAACGGATTCAGAGAGGTTCTCGTCCCAAGTTATTATGTGCCGCTCACGACGTGGGGTGAACTCTGCGTCAGGCTCAAGCTGTACCGTGGCATCATTGGTCTATTGCCGGCGAATGTGATTCACGTAGCGCTGAATGCTCGCACCAAGTGGCACGAATTCCGCGAACGGAGGAACAGAACAGGTGCTGTACCAGTGCAAACGGAGGATGCGGCCGCTGCGGCGCATGCGACGTCCTCTTCCGGATCTCAATCATAGTTATTGTTGGTGTTGTATCTTGGCCGCTTCGACGGCATGAAACCAAAGTAAAGCTCGAAGCTAAGGATTGATTGAAATGCCAGGACTGGTCGGTCTCATCACTCACGTACCCCGGCCCCGTGCTGAAGCTGAGTTGCTTCGCATGGTCGCGGCACTGCGCCATAAGAGCACGTATGTGAGTGGGACGTGGATCGACGAATCTCTGGGGCTTTATGTAGGCTGGGTCGAGCGCGAGGGTACCGCCGCCGCTGGTTTACCCTACCGCAATGAGACTGGTGACCTGGTTTTGGTTTTCTCTGGCGAAGAATATCCCGAACCTGGCGCCGCGGCCCGTCTTAAAGAGCGGGGCCATAGAGTTCATATTAGTGATCGTTCTTACCTAGTGCATCAGGCCGAAGACGAGCCCCATTTCTTGAAGAATCTGAATGGAAGATTCCACGGAATCCTGGCGGACCGGCGAAATGGCATTGTTACTCTGTTCAATGACCGTTATGGGATGCACCGGGTTTACTGCCACGAGTCGAAAGATAGCTTCTATTTCGCCGCTGAAGCAAAAGCAATCTTGGCTGTCCGCCCTGAATTGAGGGCAGTTGATGGGTGCGGCGTTGCAGAGTTTATCTCCTGCGGGTGCGCTCTCGAGAATAGAACGATCTTTAAGGGAATCTCCCTGCTTCCTATTGCCTCGGCATGGAGATTTGAGGGCAAGGCTCTTACTCGCGAAGAAGCCTACTTTCATCCAAAGGAATGGGAAGAGCAGGAGCCACTTGAAGCGGAGATCTACTATTTACAATTGCGCGAGGCGTTTTCGCGGGATCTTCCGCGCTACTTCAGCGGCCCAGGACCGATAGGCATTTCGCTTACTGGGGGACTCGATTCAAGGATGATCATGTCGTGGGCAGACGCCACCCCGGGTTCGCTCTCGTGTTATTCCTTCGGCGGCATGTATCGTGACTCGCAGGATGTCAAGGTGGCTCGTAAAGTTGCTGGTGTATGTGGTCAGAGTCACCAGGTCATTCGCGTTGGAGATGAGTTTCTCTCGGAGTTCCCCGATTATGCCGAACGTTCGGTCTTTCTTTCCGACGGTTGTGTCGAGGTAAAGCACGCTCCCGATCTTTACGTGAACGAGTTTGCCGCGCAGATTGCACCGGTTCGCATGACGGGTAACTATGGGGGTGAGGTGCTGCGTCGTGTTCGCGCCTTTAAACCAGTTGCTCCTGCCGACGGGCTCTTCCAGCCAGCCCTGACCCGCTCGATTGAAGAAACCCGGCAAACCTATCAAGAGCTGCTCTCCATGCACCCCCTGTCGTTCGCGCTCTTTCGCCAGGCTCCGTGGCACCATTACAGTTTGCTTTCATTGGAGCAGAGTCAATTAGCTGTTCGCTCGCCATACCTCGACAATGACTTTGTTCAAGCCGTATTTCGTTCGCCGCAGTCGCTTCTTACCAACGACGATGTCTCGCTTAGACTAATTGCGGACGGCAATCCGGCACTGCGAAGTATTCCTACCGACCGTGGTTATGGCGGCAGTTTACCGAAGTGGGCGGCAAAAATGTCTCAAGGCTCTCATGAATTTGCCTTCAAGGCCGAGTATGCCTGCGACTATGGCATGCCGCAATCGGTCGCTCGTTTCGATCGCTTGCTTCGACCGCTCCATTGGGAGCGTCTATTTCTTGGCCGTCATAAGTTCTATCATTACCGCGTCTGGTACAGAGACGCGCTTTCCGGCTATGTCCGCGACATGTTGCTTGATCCTCGTTCACTCTCGCGCCCCTATCTGCAGCGCAAGGCTATTGAAGATATGGTCCAGCAACACACCGCGGGCACACATAATCACACAACAGCGATTCACAAGATTCTGTCACTGGAACTGATTCATAGGCTTTTCATCGACGCCGTATGATGCAATTGATTGGCACCGCCGTTTGCATGGCAATAATTGGGTGGCTGTTCTATCTCGACCGCGATGCGGAAGAGCAGCCCTCCGCGGCGCTATGGATACCAACGGTATGGATGTTGATCAATGCCTCACGCGGCGTGTCTTCGTGGATGCATCGTTCGTCAACGGTTACGCTTGCGCAACAGTACACTGATGGCAGTCCTGTCGATGCGGCGGTGTTCGCTGTTCTTATCGTAGCTGGCGCTGTTGTATTAAACTCGCGATCGCATCAAGTTAGAGCATTCCTTCGCGCAAACCTGCCGCTCCTGGTTTTCTTCGGGTACTGCGCTCTCAGCGTGCTCTGGTCTGAGCAACCATTCATTGCTTTCAAGCGGTGGAGTAAGTCGGTAGGCGATCTCATCATGATTATGGTTGTGCTTACTGACGCCCAGCCTTTGGCTGCCACTAGGCGTCTCTTTACCCGAGTCGGCTTCGTGCTTCTTCCGCTCTCGGTACTCTTCATAAAGTGTTACCCGGACTTGGGCAGCGCATACAGTATTGAAGATGAAAGAATGATGTACTTCGGTGTAACCACGTTCAAGAACCTGCTCGGAATGATATCGATGGTATTCGGGCTGGCATCGCTGTGGTCGTTGTTAGGGGCCTACGACAGGCGCGATCTGGCCCACCGGACCAGCCATCTCATCGCCCACGCCGTCTTGATTGTGACTGCAGTCTGGCTAATCGTGACCGCGGATTCTATGACTTCGCTCTCTTGCTTCGCGCTCGCTGGTGCGGTCATGGTGCTGGTCTCCCAGAGCTGGATTCAGCGCTGGAACAAGGGCGTCTACATAGCGGTTTCCGGTGCTTTGGCCGTTCCGCTCTTTGCGCTCTTTCTGGATACTGTCGGTACGCTGGTCCATTCTCTTGGTCGAAACGCTACATTAACGGGACGCACTTCAATTTGGAAGGCTGTTCTTTCAATGAACACCAATCCGCTCATCGGCACCGGCTTTGAGAGTTTCTGGCTAGGCGATCGGCTTGAGAGGGTATGGAATATGAGCGTACATGGAATTCAAGAGGCGCATAACGGGTACATTGAAATCTATCTGAACCTTGGCTGGGTTGGACTGGTCTTGTTGGGATGGCTGATCATCAGCGGATTCAAGAATGCGAATACCGCCTTGCACCGCAATGTGCATGATGGCAGACTGAAATTCGCATATCTGACGGCGGGGCTTATCTTCAGTATCACCGAGGCGGGTTTCAGAATGCTGGGACCTATCTGGTTAGCGTTCTTGCTTGCAGTAGCATGTTCGCCTGCGCCGGCATATTGCAGCGAGCACGGAAGATCTGCTCAGATGTTATGGAGGCGAGCATTCATGCCGAAGCACGTGCGTATACTTCGGTAAGCAAAGAGGAGAAATAAGTTCTCGATACGGCTTATAAGTGGAGTAATTGTGAATAATGGCGCTGATAGACGTGAGTAAGTCGAAATGGAGCTGCTGTGAAGCCGTTTGATTCAAACGGGATGTTCATTTCCGCTGCTCCGGGAGGAGGAGGAGCGCTGAGACGTCTCGCTGTTCGAGGCGCGGGGATGACTGTCCTTTCAGGCGTGCTCTCGCTGGCAATCCAGGTCATAGCGACGGTGGTGCTGGCAAGGCTGCTAACTCCGCGGGACTTTGGCTTGGTCACGATGGTCACTACATTCAGCCTGTTGCTTTCAAACTTCGGAATTAACGGAATAACAGAAGCCATTGTGCAGCGTGAGCACCTTGACCACATCCTTGCCAGCAATCTCTTCTGGATGAATCTTGCCGGCGGCCTTTTGCTTACTTGCGGATTTGCCGCGGCCGGATCGGCGATTGCGAAGTTCTTTGGAGAGCCGTTGGTGGCGCCAATTGCCGCGGGAATCGCAATTTCGATTGTGTTGACCAGTCCTTCGGTAGTTCATTTGGCTCTGCTTAAGCGCGCCATGCACTTTCCTGCAGTGGCCAAAAACGACATTGTCGCTAAGGCCGCATCGGTGGCAGTGTCCATCCTCTTCGGTTGGGCTGGATGGGGTTATTGGGCGCTTGTGCTAGGCATTTGTGCCGCGGCGTTGAGCTCAACCATTGGCGCATGGTCGCTTTGCCACTGGTTGCCCGGCCGCCCTCGCGTAGCCAATGGTACAGGCTCCATGATGAAGTTTGCCATGTACACTTATGGCCGATTCTCCGTTAACTACTTCGCGCGCAATTCTGACAACCTTCTGGTGGGATGGCGGTTCGGCGCACCCACTTTGGGATTCTATAAGAAGGCATATGATCTGTTTTCACTCTCGGCGGCCCAGTTGGTTTCCGCAACTGCGATTGTTGCTGTTTCGGCATTAAGTCGGGTTCGAAACGATGGCGTCCAATATCGCAAGTATCTGTTGGCTGCCCTGGCAATGATGGCTTTTGTCGGTATGGGGATTTCGGGTGATCTGACCCTCGTTGGCAATGACGTGATCCGCGTGTTACTCGGCCCAGGCTGGGGACGTGCCGGACATATCTTCACGTTTTTCGCACCGGGCATTGGCATCATGATTCTCTATGGCACCCATGGATGGATTCATCTATCGATTGGAAGAGCTGACCGTTGGTTTCGCTGGGGCATAGTGGAATGGGTCGTGACCATAGTGCTGTTTCTTATTTCACTTCATTGGGGACCAGAAGGAATTGCGGTTGCATGGTGTGTATCCTTCTGGGTGCTCACGCTTCCCGCCATGTATTACGCAGGCAAACCAATCGGCCTCGGCGTCGGACCGGTCCTTCAAGCTGTCTGGAGGTATATCGCGGCTTCGCTGATAGCTTGCGTCCTGACTTACCTTTCATTATCCAGGGAGATAGTGCGGGAGCATAACGGCAGTACAGGGGAAGCGGCGCTGCGGGTTGTTCTTTTGTCGCTTGGCTTTGCAATACTCTATTTGAGCGCAATAGTCGCTCTTCACAGGGGCTTGACTCCGCTTCGCACTCTCACTGGACTTTTACGGGAGATGGTGTCGCCGGCGAAGCCGATGAACGCGCCTACGGCTGACCGTAACGGAAGCAAGACAGTAACCGCTGCCTTGATTCTTGTCGCAATATTAGCATTCTCGCCGCACACTAACGCTCAAACATGGTCCGCTACTCTCGGAGCTAAGGGAACAATACACTGGGCCGGAGCGGGAGTCGGACAGATTCCGCCGCGGCTGACGAACTGCGCAACTCTCACCCCTTCTGCTACCGTTGCTCAGATTAACTCTGCACTTGCAACCTGCCCCTCAGACGAATCCGTATATCTATTACCTGGTACATACCTGATCGATGGAACTATCCATGTTCCATCGGATGTAACTCTGCGTGGAGCCGGTGCGGATCGAACAATCCTGAATGCACTAGGAAGAGGCGGCGGAGACGTCATCAGTCTTGGCTCGGGTGGCGTCCCTTACAGGCCACTGCGAATCACTGCCGGAAATGGTGCTGGCTCAACCAGTATCAGTGTGAGCGAGCCGGCGGCTGTACGGGTTGGAATGTATCTTGCAGTAGCAGAAGTCAATGACGAGAAGCAAGTGTCGTCGCAAGGAAGTGGCGGACACTGCAACTGGTGCGACGGTGGCTGGACGAAGAATGGGAGCCTGGCGCGCGGGCAGATCGTAGAAGTTACTGTGGTTCAAGGTAAATCGATTTCCATCTCGCCCGCACTATACACTACTTACTCAAACTATCCCGTTGCCATTCCTTTTGAAGTGTCTGCGCGTCGTGCGGGTGTTGAGAACCTGCAGGTCTATGCCAATAACACCGGTTACGCCGCAAGCTTTGGGATGTCAGCATGTGCCTATTGCTGGATTAAGGGCGTCGAATCGAATTATGCGGACGGTGATCAAGTTGAAATCTACTGGGGATATCATGACGAGGTTCGGGACAGCTATTTCTCAAACGCATTCTTACACCAGCCCGGCATTTACGACTCCGACATACAGGTGGCAGACAAGACAAGTGCGAGTTTGGTTGAGAACAACATCGTTGAGCGGACCCACACGGCCATAATGTTGGAGTGGGGAGCGGCCGGTAATGTAGTGTCATATAACTACACTACGGGAGAGTTCGATAGCTCGGCCACCAATCTAGATATTGGCGGAATAGTCTTTCATGGCGCTCATCCGCAGTTCAATTTGCTCGAAGGCAATGTAGTCACGGTGATTGCTGAAGACCCTGTATGGGGGACTTCGAGCAATACAACTGCTTATCGCAATTGGATCGTTGGGACGAATCGAATCTGTAATCCAATGTCTGGTCGTGGAACGGTAATCTGCAGAGGGACGGAAGGGCACTACGGGTTCCAGGCGGCCCGTGCCATCGATCTTTCGTATCTTGTGGCGGAAGATAACTATGTTGGGAATGTTGTTGGCTCCAATCAAATGCAATCATTAGTTGGATACAACTACGCTCTCAAACAAGTCGACTCCATAGAATATCCCGCACAGCGAAATTACGATGCTGTGGCTTATAGCTGGTCGTTCGGATACGGCAGCACGAGCGACGACGGTATGGGCAACGGGTGCGGCGGTGGAATTGCTCCGTGTCACCGAGGCGGAATCTCGGCGACTGATGTTCTTCACGGAAACTACGACAATGCGGATCGGTCAACTCATTGGGCTGCAGACACAACGCACGAGATTGCCGCATCGCTTTATCTGTCCGGAAAACCCAATTGGTGGGGTGCAATTCCTTTTCCAGCGACGGGTCCAGATGTAAATGATGGTACGGGGCCAGGTGGACATACGTATGGAAATCCGGCCCAGATGTGTTATCTACATGAAATGGGCGGGACCGATGGTGGTGCCGGAAGCCCGCTTAGCTTCAATGCAGACAAGTGTTACGGCAATGCGTTGAAGAGGAACTAGCGATCTGACAAGCTGGACCAACAAGAAGTGACCTTTCAGTCAAAAAAGTAGTGAGCGGAGAGAGACAATGATCAATAGTTCGGATAAAGTTACCGTGGTGGTTGGCTTAGGCGAAGTAGGTAAGCCGCTCTTCACCATTTTGCAAAAGCAGGAGCCTGAGGCGATTGGCGTCGATATCGTTCCGGTTCAGATAGACGTGCCGGTAGGCATCCTGCACATCTGTTTCCCATTTATGGATGCGGTGCGTTTTCAGAAGGCAGTGGTGGAGTATGCGCAGAAGTACACTCCAGAAGTTATCGTGATTCATAGCACGGTCATTCCCGGCACAACTCGCGGAGTAGAGAATGCGTGCGGAGTGTCTTGCGTATATAGCCCCGTCCGCGGCAAGCATACCAGGATGGTTGACGAGATGTATACCTATGTCAAGTTCGTTGCCGGTAATGATGTTCAGGCAGTGGATAGAGTCCAGGAGCATCTCAGCAATGCGGGGTTGAAAACGGAACGTATGTCTGCTCCCGAGACGCTCGAATTGGCAAAGTTGTTGGAGACGACCTATTTTGGAGTGTTGATTGCGTGGGCTCAGGAGATGAATCGCTTCGCCGAGACAGTGAACGGCGATTATATCGAAATGGGCAAGTTCTTCCGTGAGATTGGCTATCTCCCGGGCGTTCTCTTTCAGCCGGGCTATATAGGCGGACATTGCGTAATGCCGAATATTGCACTGCTGCAGCAATGTTTCCAGTCCGACTTTCTCGATACAGTGAGAAAGTCGAATGAGGCGCGAAAAGTGGAGTTAGCGGTTGAAGAAGAAAAGACGACGCGTGAGCGCCTGCATCCACTTTCAATCGCATAATGGAGTGGATGCAATCTACCTAAAACAGGTCTGTTGTGTAATCTGACTGTGACGAAGGAATACTAGGAAAGCGTATATGAAGAAGATCTGCATGGTAGCTTACACAAATTACCTCTCTGATGCCCGTCCTCGGCGCGAGGCGGAGACATTAGTCCGAAGAGGCGATCATGTGGACTTTATCGCGCTGGCTGAGAAAGATCGCCCATCGGTCGAGGTCATTGAAGGAGTAAGGCTATTCCATCTGCGGCAGATGAAGTATCGTGGTGCCAGCGGAGTCAGCTACGTATTCGCGTATCTGGGTTTCTTTTGGGCTGCAACGCTCAAGCTACTGGCCCTATTCCGAAAGGAGCGATACGACATAGTCTATATCCATACAATGCCCGACCTACTTGTATTAGTAGGGCTTATTCCAAAGCTGTTTGGAGCCAAGGTTGTTCTCAATATCCATGATATGATGCCCGAACTGTACATGTCGAAGTTTGGCATTTCAGAAAAGCATCCGCTCATCAGATTGCTCGCCTTTCAGGAGCAGTTCAGTATCTGGTTTGCAGATAGAGTAATCAGCGTGCATCATCCGCATCGGGACGTGCTTTGCCGGCGAGGCGCGCCGAAATCCAAAATCGCTGTTATTCCGAATGTTCCTGACCCGCGCATCCTAGCTGCCGGTAACTCAGCCGATCCGTGCGCCCACGATCTGCCCGATGGAGACCAGTCCAAAGCAGCGTTCAGAATCGTCTATCACGGCACCATCGCTAGCCGGCTCGGACTTGATCTGGCTGTGAGCGCCTTCATTAAGGCGGCGGATTCTTGCCCCGGTGCACGGCTTGAGATCTTTGGCGATGGCGATGCCGCCGACGCGCTAGAAGCCCAAATAGCTTCGTCTGGAATGGGCGACAGAATCTATTTCAGCAAGAAGATGTTTCGCGTTGAGTCGATTGCGCAGATGATTCAAGGCGCCGCAGTAGGAATCGTTCCCAACCGTCGCGATGTTGCAACGAACTACATGCTTCCTGTCAAGCTGCTTGAGTATGTGTATCTCGGAATTCCGGTAATCGCCCCCAGATTGCTCGCCATTCAGTATTATTTCGGCGAGAAGCAGGTAGAGTATTACGAGCCCGGCGATGTTGACGGATTGGCAAGGTGCATCTGTGAACTCTATGCCGATCCTGCAAAGCGTGCCGAGCTGGCTCTGAACAGCGCTGACTTTGTCAAAGAGTGGAACTGGGATACTCTCAAGAACGAGTTATTCAAGACGATCGATGAGTAACTTGGAACTAACAGAGATATAGTCAACTGCATGTTGATCGATAAGAGCCGAAGTCATCCGGCGGAAGGGAAGTGAAGTGTGGGCCTGATTGTCCGAATTGATGTAGATCGTCCCTACGGTAAGCAGGGGTTCATGCGCCATGTGGCCAGCCGCATTAGTTCCGACTACTATCTGCCGCGGCTGTCTGGAATGCGTTACCTCGATGAGCTGAAGACGATTCTGGGCATCCTCGGCTCCAATGGAAAGCATGCGCACGTCTTCTTTCGCAAATGCACTTATCCCACCCCCGAAGTTTGCGAAGCGATGCTTGCTGGAGGTCATCATTTCGGCCTCCATCTTGAAAACTCACGCACAGAAGAGACTTTTCTGGAGGAGCATCAGGCTCTTGAGAAGTTGCTTGGCCAGCGTGTGGTCGAGTTTTCAAAGCATGGCTCGGGACGCCTGCATCTGGGCCGCTACCATTACGCGCCTTATGAGCCGGAGCGCTATCTCCGCTGGGCAGCGAAAGCCGGGATGAAATATTTCTACGGCAATCTGGAAAATCCTGAGCTACCACCGGTGCAGGAGGGTCCACTCACGTATTTCCCATCTGCATTCTGGCTCGAGCCGTTTTGGCGTGACACCGGTAAATTCCCTATTCAGTGGCTGTTGAACGAAGCCGCTCAAAGAGACGTGGTCATGCTCCTCCATCCTGACAATGTAACTTCCAGTCCTGAGATCATGCGCGAGTTCGTCATCGCGGTTGAAAAGCTTGACACTGCGCATCTGCCTGGAATTGAGCAGGCTTTTGATGAATCAGTGCCGTTAAACTAAGCGGTTCGAGTTCTTTCGCTGACGGTTATCTGTTTGATTCTGAATAACCTAAGCAGGCATGTGTGGCATCGCTGCTATCGCCAGCATCAAGCCGGCTCTCACAATTCCAGGAAGGAATAGTCGCTCCAGCCGTAGTTCGGCCTTGATTTCGCGGGCAATAAATTTCAGCGGTCAATATTCCAAAGGGAGCACTTGTCAATCACAAAGATTGTTCGGCCGCCCAAAGTAATACCATTTCAGTACGGCCAGTTCGCGAGAGGTTACCAAGGAGGCGCGCTGAATCCTACCCCTTTGTGGGATTCAGTGTTGACTGCGAAATCCTTATTCTGACATCTGCAAGTGTCTCAAGGATTTACATGCGGATCACCCCGCAGGCGAAAATGCCCATCGAGTGGGGAAGAAAGCCGGGTAGCCAGCCGGGTCCGAAGAGTGTCTTGAGGGAGTGGATGGTTTGCCGCTGCGGAAAGGCAAAGGCATGAAGTGCCGGTTCAGTTTCGTCTATAAGCTCGTCCTGTTGGTGGCTTGCGCCCCCGCAGTTCTTTGGGCTGTTCAACCGCAGGATAGCGGCAAGGCTCCGGCGGGTTCTCCAGCGCAGCCGCAGCAAGCGGCGCAGCCTTCGCCAGAGCCCACTCTCAAGCAGAATCCTCTTGAAACGCTGCGCCAGTTCGAGCCGGCGAAGGATGAAGAATACCGGCTTGGCAAGGGCGATGAGATTACCGCCGATTTCGCCGGACGGCCCGAGATGCAGGCCAAACTCGTCGTCGGTCCCGATGGCCGCGTAACCCTCCCGCTTGCCGGTGATATCCAGGTCGCCGACCTCACGCGTCCGGAGGCTGCCAAAGCCATTGAAACCGCGCTGGCAAGTTACTACACCAATCTCTCCGTGCAGGTCAGCGTTACCAAGTACACGGCCAACCGGATTCTGCTTCTGGGCGCAGTCGATCATCCCGGCATGCTCACATTCGATGGCACACCCACGCTGCTTGAAGTCCTGGCGCGCGGCGGTGTTGAGGCGGGTCCCAACAAATCCGGCCAAACGCCGCAGGTGGAGCAGGTGCCGGAGCGTTGCGCCATCTACCGCGGCAGCGACCAGGTGGTATGGGTTGAGCTGCGGGCCATGATGGCCGAGGGCAATGCGCTCGCCGATCTCCGCCTTCGCCGCGACGACGTTGTCTACGTCCCCAGCATGACCGAGCGCTTCATATCGGTTCTCGGCGAGGTGCAGCATCCCGGAGCAATTCCACTGGCCTATAACTCCACCATCGCCAGTCTTATTGCACAGGCCGGCGGCATTACCGATCACGCCGGAACCAATCCTCACATCCAGGTCGTCGACCCGGCCACTGGAACCTCACGCGTGCTCACAATGAAGGATGTGCTCGATCCGGCAAAGTCCCTTGAAGTTACTTTGAAGCCCGGCGAAATCCTCTATGTGCCTAAGAGCGGTTTTTATCGCGGCACTTACGTTCTTGAAAGGCTCAGTCCTCTTGTCACCATTGCTTCCATCGCCTTGTATGCGGGGGTATTATGAGCCAGCAGCGGTTTCAGGCGCCTCCGCAACGGCAATTGCACTCGGGTGATACGGCTTCCGCCGCGCAGGGCCAGGCTGCCGGACCGGTTCAAGCCGGTGGTTCAGACCAGCAACTCATTCGCTTGAATCTGATGCGCGCTCTTGAGCGTTATCGTCGTCTGGCGCTCGGTTGCGCGCTTGCCGGGCTTCTGTTGGCGGTGGCGTACGTCATCAAGGCCTGGCCGGTGTATATGGCGCAGAGCCAAATCTATATCCAGCCGGTGCAAACCAAGCTCCTGCCCCAGGGCAGCGACTCAAGCGAGCCCATTAACTCCACTGCATACGATTCCTTCGTCCAGCAGCAGGTGCAAAGCGCCTCCAATCCTGAGGTGCTCATCAACGCGCTTCACAAACTCGGCGCGGGCGCATGGCAAAAGAAGAACGAGTCAGAGCAGGCCGCTGCCGATCGGCTGGGCCACGCAGTTGAGGTTGCCCGCGCTGGAACCAGTTACGAAGTCACCATCACCGCCAAAGCCAAGAACGCCGCCTTATCGGCAAACATAGCCAACACCGTTGCCAACAGCATTGTTGAGAGAGCCGCGGGCGAGGGAAACGCCGGTGATCAGGAGCGCATCACCGTCCTCCAGGAGGAGCGCGACAGAATTCAGGGCGCGCTCAAAGCCGACTACGCCGAGCAGGACGATCTGAACAAGCAGTTGGGAATGGCCGCCGTCGGCACCGCGGCGCCCGACCTTATCGACGACCAGATATCCAAGACGCGCGACGAGCTCATCAAGGCGCAAACCGATCACGATGAGGCCGAAGCTCGATTTACCTCCATGCAGGCGAGCAAGGGAAGCACCGCCATCGACGCCGAAGCCGACGACCTGGTCGCCACAGATGCGGGCCTTACCAGCATGAAGACCTCGCTCAATCAGCGCCGCGCCACGCTCATTACGCAGATGGCGAATCTCACGCCCAACAATCCCGCCTACAAGCAGGACGCCGAGGAGCTCTCCAAAATCGACAGCTCGCTCGATTCCATGATGAAGGATCTGCGCGCCAAAGCATCCGTGCGCATCCAACAAAAGCTGCGCACCGATCTTGAGCGCTCAGCCGATGTCGAATCCAAATTGAACGGGCAGCTCGGCCAGCTTGCGCGCTCGGCCGCCAGCGCAACGCCAAAGCTGCAAAGGGTCAACGATCTGGCAACGGATATCGTTCGCCTGCGCAACCGTTTCTCCATCGTCGATGAGCAGTTGCACAACCTCATGTTGCAGGACAGCGTTCCCGGCGCAGTGCATCTTTCCGTGGCTGCCGTTCCGCCGCTGCATCCCGCGCTTTCAGGAATCCTCAAAAAAGCTTTGCCCTTGGCATTGGGAGGAATTCTCTTCGGGCTGCTGGCCGCCGTGGTGGCCAACAAGCTTGACCAGCGCGTCTACATTGCAGCCGATGTTGAAGAAGTGCTTGGTTTCCCGCCCATGGCGGTGCTGCCCGATTTTGCCGAAGTCTCTGACGGTGTGGCCGCCGAGCAGTTGTTGCGCCTCTCCTCGGCAATCGACCACGCCCGCAGGCAGGGCGGCCTCAAGAGCTGCATCTTTACCGGAACGGCACCTGGCGCGGGCGTTACCACCGTGGCCAATCGCGTCAGAGATATACTGGTGGCCATGGGCACGCCTACGGTGTTGCTCGATGCCACAAAAACCGCAGCTCCTGAGCCTCGCGTAAACGCAGGCGCAAACCTTATGTACACCGCATGGAATGGGCAGGCCGTACAGCGCGGTAGCCGTTCCACAGCTCTCTTGAAACAAGTGGCCGCCCACAGTGAGCGCGAGCAGGAAACCCTCGTGGTCACCGATACCGCTCCTCTCACCATTTCTGCGGAGACTGAACACTTGGCGCGTTCTGTCGACAGCGCGATCATCGTCATCCAGTCCGGCGTTACCACGCGCGCGCAGGTGCTCGCTGCGCTCCAGGCCTTGCAACGGCTTGAAGTGGGCACCATCGGGTTTGTGCTCAACCGCGTCGGCCTTGAGAATGCCGGCCCCATCTATCGCCGCTCAATTCAGGAGATTGAAGAGCACCTCAGCCACCAGGATTCCGCGGCAAAGGTTCAGCAGCCCCCCAGCCGACCTCTGGCTGAGGAGATTGCTTCGTATCCTGAGTTAGCCGCCGTCGCCGCTTCAGCAGTCGCAGTAGCGGCGCACTCTCTGCCCGAGCCTGCGGCCGAATCTCCGGCCAAAAAGCCGCCGGCGGAGCCGTCCCCCGAGCCGCCCCAGGCCCCACCCACTCGCCGCATCGCTCCAGTCATTGCCGAGTGGCCCAAACCCGCACCTGCAAAAACTCCCGCAGCCAATCCCGCTCCCCCGGTTGCCGCGGAAGCTCCCGCAGCGCAGCAGCAGCCGAGCGCTGTTCCATGGTGGCTCCAGGAGACGCAGCCTGAAACCTCAAAGGTCCAGGACGAACCCGCAAGCCATCCCGCAGCAGCGCAACCGGAGGTCTCGCACTCGGCGTCATCCGCGCCTGCCTTCAAGCCGAAGCCACTCCCAGACTGGATTTGGGAGCCCAACACCAATCGACCTCAGGCATTTGCCACCCCTTCCGCCGCAAACTTAGCTCCAGCAGAACCTGTCGCCGTCGAACCTGAGGTAGCGGAGATCGCCGAGTCCCGGCCACAGCACGAAAACTACGAGCTCGCCACGCGGTTGAAGGGCCTCAAAGGTCTTCTCTCCAGCGGCCTCAAGAATCTGCGCCGCTCCCAGGGCCCTGTCACTCTCGATGAAGCCTTGCAGCTTCCCGCGCAAGCCGTGCTTGAGCCCGTGGCCCCACAGCCCGTTGCGCCGCCCGCGCCAGTCCGCGTTGCTGCTCCGGAAACTCCGGCGTCGGACGCAGTCTCCGCACCGGCTGCAGTCTACGCGTCGTCTGTCGCTCCCGCCCCCGCCGTAGGTCAGGTCAAAGCTTCCACGGTGGCCGAGCCAGTCGCACCGCCGGTGCAGCAACCCGTCATCGCAACACCGCCGGCTCCAGCCGCCGCTGTTCCGGCCACGCCGGTTCAGCCGCCGCAACCGCCTCCCGCTCAAGCCGCGCCTCCGCTCGCCAGCCAGGTTTCTGCCGCGGTCGCCCCGACGGCGACGCCAGCAACAATTCCGCCCAGGCAGATCACCGCCCAACCTGAGTTCCTTTCGCCCAGGGAGTTTGTTCCCATGCAGGACTCGACGCGGCCCGGTGCATCCAGCGACAACCGTTGGGATCAGGACGACGACATCCATACCCTCCCCTCAAAACGCGGCCAATACAAAAGACGCTAGCGCCTCCACCCGCTAACACGCATCTTCATCAAGCACTGAAAGTGGGTGCCCCAGGTGCCTCGCCTTTGTGTACCTGGGATAGCATGTGCCCTGACCGTCGGGTATTCTGCGTCTCAACGCAGCACTGAATCCGTGCTCTATCCATCCGCGTTTTTGCGTATGGGTGGAATAGCACAGTAGGGCGGGTGGCCAGACCTTTATAAGCCAATAAACTGTGAAGCCGTGCCCTTGTATGTTGGAGAGCAGGGACGTGAAGATGGATTCACGTTTCGG
>CAYZVG010000022.1:0-16944 GCA_964481595.1 uncultured Occallatibacter sp.
AAGCGCCATGAGATGGTGCACATTACCAACGATGTTGAGCAGGTGGTCAAGCGC
Source organism: uncultured Occallatibacter sp. (assembly GCA_964481595.1). Taxonomy (GTDB): domain Bacteria; phylum Acidobacteriota; class Terriglobia; order Terriglobales; family Acidobacteriaceae; genus Telmatobacter. Next base: position 55 of record CAYZVG010000022.1, read on the forward strand.
TGCGGCGTCCATGACGGCCTCTGCTTTGTTTCGCCCATGCACATCACCGCCGCCATCTACGTCAACGACCTTGAAGACGGCCTCATTGAAGACATCGCAAAATGGCTTGAAGAGCTGGCCCCCGCGCGCCCCGACTACAAGCACCACCGCACCGGCGAGGACAACGGCGACGCGCATCTCAAGTCGCTGCTGCTGCACCACGAAACCACCCTGCCCGTCACCAACGGCAAACTCGACCTGGGCACCTGGCAGCGCGTCTTCTACGCCGAGTTTGACGGCCAGCGCCGCAAACGCGTCATCGTCAAGGTTCTGGGCATCGAGTAAACCGAATCCAGATCAATCTCCTGAGGCGGCAGTTTCGTGCCCAGACAATCCATCCTTCGGGTGTGTATAGTGGTTGTCCAGGGATTTCCGTCCGGGGCAAACGCCTCTGAATTAGCAGCGGCAAATATCCGCGTGGATGCACAAAGATAAGAGTCTGCGCGGCTGTTGAACACATGAGCTTTGTAACAAGGGCACGGCTTTAGCCCCTGCTGCGGCATCCTGTGGGCCCGGTTGTTGCAATCGTATGAACGGCGCACGCCGCAGCGGCCATAGCTCGATTCCCCTGATCGGCATGCGTGGAAAGGCGTCCGTCCCATGACCGCTCTGCTCACCGCTTTATCGACGATCGTCAATGCCGCTTTCGCCCGCCGCACGCGCAGCCAGATCGCTATCGCGGCAATGCTGCTGGTGCTACCGCTCGTCGCCCAGCGCGCCTTCGCGCAGGCCACCACAACCATCAGCGGCACAGTCTACGATCCCAGAACGACCGCAAGCGCCCTGCCTCTGCCCAATGTGCTGGTCTACGTCACCACCGGCACGGTTGATCCATTTCCCTCTGGTGTGCAATGCCTCACCGCGGCCAACTCGGCGGTCTCCAACGCCGTCGTCTCCGCCACCACGGCGGTCGATGGCACGTTCACGCTGACCGACGTCCCCACCAACACCTCGTACACGCTGGTCATTCAGGCCGGCAAATGGCGTCGGCAATTCCCTGAGACTGTGGGAACTTCGCCGCTGACTGGGCTTGCGCTCCACATGCCCTCAGACCATACGCAGGGCGACATTCCCATGATCGCCATCGCCACCGGAGCGGTCGACGCTCTGGAATGCGTCTTTCTCGACATGGGCATCGCACAATCGGAGTTCACCGACGACACTGGAACGGTCAATCCCGGCGGACATATCCATCTCTACGCGGGCAGTTCCTCCCCAGGGTCGGTGATCGGAACATCCACTCCCAACCAAACCACGCTGATGAACTCGCCCTCCCTGATGAACGGCTATGACGTTCTCATGTTTCCCTGCCAGGGCAATGACAGCAACCAGGCAACTACGGCGGGCGAAGGGAATCTGTTGAACTTTGCCAACGCCGGCGGCCGCGTCTTCACAACTCACTACAGCTACGTCTGGCTCAACCCGAACACGGCATTCACGAACGGGTTCCCGCCTGTTGCAAATTGGAACCAAAATCCTCCAGAGGGGAACAGCGGCACTGGGACCATCGACACAAGTTTCACTGACGGTGCAACCCTGGCGCAGTGGCTGCAAAATGCCAGCGCACTCGATCCCGGTACAACTAGCCAGATCGACATCGGGACCATCCGCGGCGATGTCAACACGGTGATTCCACCCACACAATCATGGCTGACGCTGAACACCGGGGAAATTCAATACCAGGTCGGCAATCCGGTCCTGCAGATGACTTTCAACGCCCCAGTCGGCGCGCCCGCTGCCAACCAGTGCGGCCGCGTTGTCTTCAACGACTACCATGTCTTCGCTGCGCAGACTGCCAACACCACTTTCCCCGCCGAGTGCGCAGGAAGCACCCTAGGCCCACAAGAAGAGATGCTCGAGTATGCCCTCTTCGATCTCTCCACGTTTGTCACACCCGTAACCGTACCCACGCTTACCATTGCCTTCAACCCCAGCCCGCTGACGGTTGTTCAAGGCGATGCTTCCGACCAGGTCACCGTCAACGTGACCAACACCAGCACGACCACTGAGATTCTCAGCACTCTGGTTCTTACTCTCACACTGCCCCAGGGCCTTACCGCAACTGCAATCACCGATTCCACCGGCGGTTGGAATTGCAACGTCGGCACACTCACCTGCACGCGCAACAGCAGCCTTGGCGCCGGCGCAACCGACTCCGTCACGCTGACCCTAACCGTGCCGCCGTCGGGCGGAACCGCCACCTCGGGCCAGATCGTCGCCACCGCCTCAAGCCCCAACTTCTCCAACAACGTCACCGCGACTGATAACGTCACCTTCAAGCAGGTGCCGCCCATCGTCTGGCCAACGCCGGGGGCCATCGTCTTCGGAACCGCTCTGGGCGCGGCCCAGCTCGACGCCACTTCCACCGTCGCCGGTTCGTTCAGCTATTCGCCCGCGGCCGGAACCGTGCTCGCCGTAGGCCAGCACACCCTCACTGCAAACTTTACGCCGGCCAACACCTCTCTCTACGCCACCGCAACCGCGAGCGTCACCCTCAACGTCGTCCCCATCACCCCAACAATCAACTTGACCGCAAACGCCAACCCCATTCTTATTGAAAATCCGGTCACGTTTACGGTGAATATCCCTACCGTCGCGAACACACCCCCAACCGGCACCGTCGCCTTTTACGACAGCGCTGCAGCTATCGGCACCGCAACATTGTACGGCGGATTGGCCTCCATCACCGTTCCGTTGTCAACCAGCGCGGGTAACTCCATCACCGCGGTCTACTCCGGAGACTCGAATTATGCCGCGGGAACCAGCGCCGCATTGACTGAAAATGTCCTGGACTTTTCAATCACCGCAGCCAATGGAGGCATTGGCACAGGGCCCGCGTCCAGCCTCGTTTCTTTTCCCATCATCATCACTCCGCTGGGCAGCTCCACATTCCCCAGCGCTATCTCTCTGAGCGTCACCGGACTTTCTCTCGGATCCACCGCAAGCTTCTCGCAATCGTCGCTGCCGGCCGGTTCGGGAGCCACCACCGTGACCTTGAATGTGCAGCTTCCCGGCAATGCCGGTCTCAAGCCGCAAGGCAAACCCTTCGGGCCCGGTCCGCTACCCCTGGCATGGAGCCTTGTCCTCTTACCCTTCGCCTTCACCCTGCGCAAAGGCGCTCGCCGCCTGGGCAAACTCGCTCTGGTGGCGCTCGCCGCGGCCGCGTTGGCTTTGGGAGTCAATGGCTGCGGAAGCAATCCCAAGCTCAATCCCGAGTCGTATACGCTCACCGTCACCGGCACCTCCGGCAACCTGTCCCACACAACAGCGGTCACCCTCACCGTCAAATAATCGCTCTAACCCACGAAAAAGCCCCGTCTCGACATCTCATCGCCTGACAGGGCTTTTGTCTTGCAGCTATCATGTAGAAGTTGGCGCCACTCCCCAGCCTATTGCCGTCGGGAACGCTCGCAAATCGCATTGCATTCGCTGTATGGTCCTTCTAAACTGAGAAGGCCAGATGCGGAAGTGGTGAAATGGCAAACACACTAGCCTTAGGAGCTAGCGCCGAAAGGCTTGCGGGTTCAAGTCCCGCCTTCCGCACCAAACTCATTTTTCCCCGCTCCACAGTTCCTCTTCGGCACGCGGTAGCAATCTTCAAGTAACTGCCTCAAGAGCCATTCGTACTGCCTTTCTCCTCGTTCTCGTGACACCGGTCACTCACTCGCGCGTTCATCTCTGAGAATTCATTGACTTCTAAACGAAGCCCTCTTGAACGCGCTTGATTCCACGGTATGATCGCTGCGAGGAAGGGACAAATGGCCACGAACGGTTTTCAATTAGCTATCGAACACGCTACTGCAGAAATCAACGACATCGACAACCAACTCCAAAAACTAACTCGCAGAAAATTTCAGACCGAAAAGATCCTCGACTGCCTGAAAGAACTGGTCGCCGAATCGGACCCGGTCTCGACCACCGCCATCGCCTCTGCCGCTCCGGTTCCTGAGACCGCTGCACCCCAGGCTCCCGTAGCAGAAACCGCCGCACCTGAGACCCCTGAGCTTGAAGCTGTCCTCAAGCAAGCCGCCGAGCTTGAAGCTTCCGCACAAGAAACTCCCGCCCAGGACGCCATCGCGCACGAAGCTCACGAGCACGCACTAGAGCACGAGGGCGAATCGACACTCGCCACCGAAATCCAGCAACTGCACGAATACTCAGATGTCAACGCGCACTCGGCTGCGGGCGGTCTCTCTCCGAGCGCCGTCGCCGCCTCAATGCCCCGCATTCGCATGGGTTTCTAGAAACAACCAACCGCACCGTACTCCCCCGGTGCGGCCTTCAATTCCATCTATAGATTGCCAACATTTCAAGGCCTGACGATGAAACCCTGTGTGCGAGCCAATCGACTCGCACACAGAGGTGCAACTCTTATATCTGTTCGCTTCTATCTAAACTTGGACGATCCAGTGTGCCGGGTTCTCACCCGCGCAACAGTGCGATTCCGCAACAACTACATCACGACGGCCGGCCCATTGGCCACAAAGCCAGTGGGCGCGTCGATCACATCGCTCTGCCTCAGCCACCCGGCGGCCAGCCACGACTCGGGAATCGTAAACTCGGCATAACCGCACTCCATGCACACGCGCGCATCTGGTGAAGGCGTTAAGGGTGGGTGGCTCAGCGTGCGAGGACGGTTGCGGTAGAGCCGGATTTCCGCAGGAATAACTGTCAGGGATCCGGACTGGCATTTGGGGCAGATCATGGTTGAACCTCAGTGATTAGATAATCGATAGACAAAGACGCTCAATCCATCTCTGCTGGAAACGGGCTCCCGGATTTCTCTGTGCTATCGAGGCACTTAGGGCAATTCAAGGACCATATCGGCGCAAAAGCCAATCGAATGAGTCTAAATAGTTTATGCGCAAACAATTGCAGACTTTTCCACAGCCAGCCGTGTATTTTTTACCAAATTGAGTCAAAAATGCTCAGTCGGATCTACTCCAATAGCCCCTTCATACCCAATACCCCTGCACACACAGACCCGTTTTGCCTTTGATTGAAAACCTCTAATCATTAGCCGGCGCTAATGCGTGGCAGCCCACACCTGGTAGCTGTTGAACATGAACTGACCGCCCAGAATCAGCAGCCATATCCACAGCGCAAGCCGCAGCGGCCGCCGCGGAATGTGCGTGCTCAGCATGGTTCCGGAGATGGCGCCAAACACGCCGCCGATAATCAGCTCTTTCAGCAGGTCAGGGTTCGACGCGTGCGAAAACCAGTGCGCGCCGCTGCCGATCAGCGAGATAAGAAACCCAAAGACAATGTCCGTTCCCACAACCTGCGCCGGCGCAAGAGGAGTAAAGCTCAGCAGCGCGGCGCTGCCCAAAGCGCCCGCGCCTGCCGAAGAGAAGCCCACCTCCGCGCCCACGGGAAACATGAGCCACGAGAGCAGCGGGCTGCGGTCGCGCGCGCCTTGATTGTCCTTCTTTGGCCGCAGCGAGAATACGATCTGCGTGCTCGCCGTGCTTACCAGAATCACGCCAAGCAGCGCATTCAGCACATTCTGCGAGCCGGCCGTCACCAGCTGCTTCAGGAACAGCGATCCGGCCAGCACCCCCGGCACGCCGCCCAGCAGCATGTAGCCCAGTGTGCGCCAGGCCACGTTGCGCCGCGCAATCTGCGCCGGCGCAAGAATCAGCTTGACCGCCGTTGAGAACATCAGCCCGATGCCCACCGCCTCCGCCGCCGGCACCTTCAAAAACAGCACCAGCACAGGCACAGTAACTGTTCCCGCGCCCACTCCGGTGAGCGCAATAAACAGCGCGATGATGAATCCAATCAGGTACTGCATCCCTGCCTCAATCCCTTGCTGTCCTGCCTCTGAAATTCATAAAAAACGAGGCTGTCATTCTGAGTGAACGGGGCTCCGAACGCTCTTCAGTTCGGGGGTGGTGAGCGAAGAATCTGCGTCTGTCTTTCGCCGATACCTGCAAGAACTTCCGACAGTCCCCCCCCCCGGCCGTTACCGCGCCGGCGCCGCCTCAATGTGAATTCCGCACTCCACCTTGCGGCCCGCCCAGCGGCCCGAGCGCGGGTCGTTGGGATCGAGCGGCAAGCTGGTACACGGTTCGCATCCAATGGACGAGTAGCCGCGCTCATACAGCGGCAGCAGGGGAATCGAGAGTTGCTCGCACGCATACCACACATCGCGCGTGGTCCATGCCGCCAGCGGAGCCAGCTTCAACACCTGCTTGCCGCCGGGCAGCGCAAACAGTGCGCGCTCCTCGAGCGCCGTGCGGCTCTTGGCCTGCTCCCTGCGCAGTCCGGTAATCCACACGCGGTAATTCGCCACGGCCTTGAATAGCGGTTCCACCTTGCGCAGTCCGCAGCAGCGGTCCGGCGCGGTCTGGTAGAGCAACCCGTGCTCCGCCTCCTGCTCGGCAACGGTCTTCTCCGGCAACAGATTCGTCAGGTTCAATCCCCACTCCTGCGCAATGCGGTCGCGATAGTCATACGTCTCGCGAAAGTGATAGCCGGTATCCAGAAACAGCACCGGAATCGCGGGATCGAGCGCAATGGCGAGTTTGGTCAGCAGCACGTCCTCGGCCTGAAAGCTGCACGTCAGGCAGACATCGCCCTTGCCGGCAATCTCGCTGGCCAGTGCGGCGCGCACTTCGTCGAGCTTCTTGTTTACTTCCGCGTTGATCTCAACCGTGCTCATTACAGGCCCAACCTTTCCGATGAAATAAGGATCCCCGCGTCGTGCAGCAACTGGTGGACAGCCGCCACAATGCGCTGCATCTCGCTCTGTCCGCTATCGCCGGCCGCATCGCCCACATCGTTCCGTGCGCTTTCAGCAGCCGCGCTCACCGTAATCGCTTTCTCATTCACGCGCGCCGTCAGCTTGTCCGGTTCGCCCGCGCGCACAACCAGCGCAATCAGGCCGGACTCGGCCTGCAGCCGCGTGGCAATCTCGATCAGTTGCGGGTGCAGCACAAACGCTTCGCCGTCTGCCCCGTTGTCTGCTTCAATGCGCACCGTCACCGCGCCGGTGGCAAACAGCGACCGCTCGATCGCATCCACCACTTCTCTTGCGCCATCCAGCTCAAGCACGCCGCCGCCGTGTCCCCAGCGCGCCTCCCGCTCGCCCGCAGTCACCGCGCCCCAAACATCGGTAAGGCCCGGCGTAGCAGCCGCGGACAAACTTTCAGCCGCGGTAATCATGCCCGCCGCTACCGTACCGTTGGTCTCTGCATCCACCAGGATGAATGCGCCCGTGCTGCGGTTCACGCCATAGCGATCCACGGCGATCGGCCGCAGCAGGTTCAGCGTCACCGCGCCAATGTCGTTCATCGCAAGCGACGCCGCGGGCTTATGCTCCAGCGTGGCCAGGTCCGCGCGGTACTCCACCGCAACGGGATACACCGGGGCAGTCTGGCTGGTGTGCTTCAGAATGTAGCGGCGATTCAGTTCAAGCGGCCGCTGATCCATCCACACCAAGCTGGCCTTGATGCTCTTGGTCACCGTTGCCTGGGCGTTGGCCGCCACGATCAAGTCGCCGCGGCTGATGTCCAGTTCGCGGTCCAGCACCAGCGTCACCGACAGTGGTGCAACAGCCTCGGCAAGGTCGCCGTCCCAGGTAACAATGCGCTTCACGCGCGCCGTTCGCCCCGAGGGCTGCACGGTAATTGCATCGCCCACGCGAATCGTTCCCGACGCAATCTGTCCGGCAAATCCGCGGAAGGTGTGGTCGGGCCGAAGCACGCGCTGCACAGGGAAACGAAATGCCTCATCCCGCGTATCCACCGAAGATGGCAATTGCTCCAGCAGCTCCAGCATTGACGGGCCGTTGTACCAGGCCATCGCCTGCGACCGGTGCACAATGTTGTCGCCCTTCAGCGCGCTCACCGGCACAAACACCCGCTCTACGGGGTTGCCGGTATCCGCGGCAATCTGGTCGAGCACCGCGATAAAGTCGGCTTCAATAGCGCGAAACTTCGCCTCGTCGTAGCCGATCAGGTCCATCTTGTTCACGGCCACCAACACATGCCGCACCCGCAAGAGCGACGCAATGTAAGCGTGGCGGCGCGACTGCAGCAGCACACCCTTGCTTGCGTCGATCAGCACCACCGCGGCGTCGGCCGTCGATGCGCCGGTAGCCATGTTGCGCGTGTACTGCTCGTGGCCCGGGGTATCGGCAATAATGAACTTCCGCCTGGCCGTCGAAAAATAACGGTATGCAACGTCGATGGTGATGCCCTGCTCGCGCTCGGCGCGCAGTCCGTCCGTCAACAATGCAAAGTCGATCTGTCCCGGCGCGGTCGTTCCCTTGCCCTCGATCGAGCGCACCTGGTCTTCATACACTGACTGCGTGTCGTAGAGCAGACGCCCAATCAGCGTCGACTTTCCATCGTCCACGCTGCCCGCGGTTGAAAACCGCAGCAGATCCTTATTGCGCTCCTGCGCCAGAAAATCCTCAATTGAAAAACTCGCGTCGAGTACGGGAGTGCCCAGTCCGGCCATTAGAAATATCCCTCCCGCTTCTTCAGCTCCATTGAGCCTTCCTGGTCGTGATCGATCACGCGATTCGCTCTCTCCGAAGAGCGGAACGAAATCAGCTCTGCAATAATCTCGGGAAGCGTCTCCGCATCCGAGCGGATGGCCCCGGTGCATGGGCTGCATCCCAGCGAACGCAGCCGCGACTTCACCATCTGGGGCTGCTCGCCCTTTCTCGCTACGAAAGATTGTTCAATGGGAAGAAGCGCGTCGCCGCGCACATACATGGGCCGCTCTTTGGCAAAATACAGATCCACTACCGGAATGTTTTCCTCGTAGATGTATTGCCACACATCCATCTCCGTCCAGTTCGAGAGCGGAAATACGCGGATGCTCTCGCCGGGATGGATGCGCGCGTTGTACAGGTTCCACAACTCCGGCCGCTGGTTCTTCGGGTCCCATTGTCCCGCGCCGTCGCGGAACGAGTAGATGCGCTCTTTGGCGCGCGATTTTTCTTCGTCGCGCCGCGCGCCGCCAAAGGCCGCGTCAAAGTTGTAGTGCCGCAGCCCGTCCAGCAGAGCCTGCGTCTTCAGCAGTCCGCAGCAGCGCTTGGTGTCAAGCGCAATGGGATTGGTTCCCGCCGCGATGGCCGGCTCATTGCGCCACACCAGCAGCTCCGCTCCAATCGAACGCGCCATCTCATCGCGGAATTGAATCATCTCCGCAAATTTGAAACCGGTATCGATGTGCAGCAGCGGAAACGGAATCGGCGCGGGATAAAAGGCCTTCTGCGCCAGCCGCAGCATTACAGAGGAGTCTTTGCCGATGGAGTAAAGCATCACCGGCCTCTCGAACTCCGAGGCCACCTCGCGCAAAATGTGAATGCTCTCGGCTTCGAGCAGCCGCAGATGATTCAAGCGCGGCGGCGCGCTGACTGTGATGTTTGCTGAATCTGTGCGAGCTTGACTTTCCGTTACCGGCATCCTGACCTCAGGAACTTGAAGGTGGATGCTGAGGGCCGGCGTACACGCGATTAGAAACCCGGCTTTTCAGCATCGGGTGCGTGTTCTCGATCGATTGTGCAGGGAGATCGGAGACTAGCGGGGACACCCGTCGAAGATGTTCGACAGGCAACAACAGGAACGGTGTTTGAATCCGCGCGTCATTTGCTTTATTAGATTAGCAAAAGCCGACTCAGGACACAAATTCACGCGGCAAGGCTGACGCTACCAAGTTCGCAGCGGCCCTGATCCCTGATCCCTGTTCCCTGTTCCGTTCGTCTACCATCAAGAGAGCAAATGCCCAATAAACCCAAGCTCGGCCAGAACTTCCTCAACGACTCCCAGGCCGTTGAGCGCATTGCGGCCTCTCTCGGCGACCTTTCCGGCCGCACCGTACTCGAGATCGGCCCCGGTGACGGCGTCATCACCAGCCTGCTCGCCGCAAAAGCCCGGCACGTCGTAGCCGTCGAGCTTGACCGCGAACTGGCCGCCGCGCTCCGCACCGAGTTCCCGTTCGGCGGCAATGTGACTATCATCGAGCGCGACATTCTCAGCTTCGATCTGGCTCAAGCTGCCGCAAACTTCGCCTCGCCCGGCGAACGGCTCTGCATCGCCGGAAACCTGCCCTACTACATCACTTCGCCCATCCTGCTCAAGCTCGCCGCCAGCCACGCCGTGCTCGACCGCGCGGTGCTCATGGTGCAGCGCGAGGTCGCCGACCGCGTCACCGCTCAGCCCGGCTCGCGAGACTACGGCCTGCTCTCCGTCACCGTGCAAATGTACGGCCCTGCGCAATCGCTCTTCACGCTACCGCCAAGCGCCTTTTCGCCGCCGCCCGATGTGCACTCCACCGTCTTCCGCTGGCGCTTTGAGCCACGCTTCGCCGAGTTGGGCGTGGATGAAGCTGGCTTTCAGCGCTTTGTGCGCACAGCCTTTGCGCAAAAACGCAAAACTCTCGCCAACAACCTGCGCGCCGCCGGCATCGCTCCCGCCGCCGTCGAGTCCGCATTATCGAGCGCCGGGCTCGACCAGAAAACCCGCGCCGAAACCCTCCCTGCCGAAACTTTCGCAGTCCTCTTCAAGGCGCTCGCTAATGTCCTGTCTCCGAAGTTCATAACATAATTGCGGCTGTCATTCTGGGCGAAAGGGGCCCCGAACGCTTTTCAGCTCGGGGGTGGGGAGCGAAGAATCTGCGGTTGCATCTCGCCGATTCTTAAAAGAACTTCAGATTCACCAAGCCACGGCGGTCTAAGTCCCATTTCCGGGCCATCCGTGCGACCGCGTAATCTATCTAAGGCAACCGCCGGCAGGCTGCCGGCAAACCATACGTCGATTCCCGGAACTTTACACCGTTCCAGAGCATCTTTGTATTAGCAAAGCCAGCGCATCTTGGTACTAGCAAAGAGAGATCGGTAATAGCGAACCAATGAGCACGACCGAGCAAATCCGAAGGTCCTCCTTTGAAGAAACGCTGCTGAGCGCCCGCCGCACCATGCTGCTCAGCGAAATTCTCAAGCTCGCCATCGACAGCTTTCGTGCCGCCAAAACCCGTTTCATGCTCACCGCGCTCGGCATGGTCATTGGAACCGCTTCCGTCATTTGGGTCGTCACCATCGGCATGACCGGCCGCGCCTACGTCCTCGATCTCATCCAGAAATTCGGCACCAATTCCGTCGAGGTGGAGTACGCCGGCGGCGGCGCAACCGCGGCTGAGCGCGTCATCTATTCCGACTACATGACCCGCGAAGACGAGAAAGCCGTCGACGCCCAGTTGCCCAACATCATGTACTCCTCGCCGGTCATGGACATGCACGACCGCATCAGCTTTGGCGGCGGCGTGGTGAAAGATACGCTGGTGCTCGGCGTCAGCCCGCAGTACCAGTACATTCACAACCTCATCGTCACCGCCGGACGGTTCTTCGACGACACCGACGACTCCACCCACGCCAAGTGCGCCGTCGTCAGCCAGCAGTTCGCCACCGAGCGCTATGGCAGCCCAGACGCGGCCATCGACCAGACCTTCGAAATCAGCGGCATCCCCTTCACCGTCATCGGCGTCTTTAAAATGAGCGTTGACGACTTCGGTGTATCGGAAATTGCCGACCAGACCATCCTTATCCCCTATCCCGTGGTCCGCTACTTCACCGGCACTGAGCGCGTCAGCCAGATTTACTTCTCCATGCGCAGCATGGACGAGGTGCCCGACGCCGCTAACGACATCATCTCCATCATCCAAAAGCGGCATCGCCCCAACTCGGTCTACAAAGCGCAAACCCTCAAGGAGCTGCTCGACGTAGCTGCACGCAGCGCCGACGCGCTCACCGCCGTGCTCTTGCTCGTCGCCGCCGTCACTCTGGCCGTCGGCGGCGTCGGCATCATGAACATCATGCTCGCCAACGTCCGCTCCCGCATCCGTGAAATCGGCATCCGCAAGGCCCTCGGCGCAACCTATCGCGAAATCAAATTGCAGTTCCTTGCCGAGGCTCTCATCATCTCGCTCACCGGCGGAGTCGTCGGCTCTCTGGTTGGCCTGGCCGTGCCCCTGTCCGTCAGTCTCTTTAGCGACTACAAGATCCCCATCTCGTTATGGTCCGTTGTTGTAGCTCTCACCGCGGCCGTCGTGGTCGGCATCGTCTTCGGCACCGTGCCCGCCACCCGCGCCGCGCAAATGAACCCCGTAGACGCCCTCAAATACGAGTAACTCAGAGCCGGCCTTAGTAACTCATGGCAATGCCGAGACGGTCATGATGCGCAGCAGAAGCTGACTTGCTGACTTGCTAACTTGCTAACTCGCTAACTTGCTGACTAGCTGACTAGCTGACTAGCAATCAGCAACTTTGAACAGGCTCACCGGATACCAGATGACAACGCCCCCAAACGACCGCGCCAGCAGCAACCCGCCCGTCCAGGCCCAGCAAAGCAAGGAGCCAGAAGCAGCGACCGGCCCCAACCTCAAGCTCTACTACGCCCTCATCGCCTTCGCCCTGCTGGCCGCCATCGCCCTCGCCGCCATGATCGTCTTCCCCTTCTACGCGCGCAGGTAGGCCTTCGCAGCCAGACTACTCACTGCCGCCCTCAAAAAAGCCCATGGGGTGCATTCCCTGCGTCCCTTTTCCATTTCAGTACGAGCCACTTCTCACTGTGCTGCTATCCTTGCAAATTGAGAAGCCCCCATGTCCTCACTCAATCTCAAACCCACCGGCGCGTCGGTCAAGCGGTACTACGCCACACTCGAGCGCTTCGCACGCGGCCATTTCGACAAAGAAGGCAACATCCGTGGCGCGTTTGAGGACCTGCTCAAGCAGTGCGCCCGCCAATTCGAGTGGACTGTCGTCCCCGAGTACTCCATCTCTCGCAAAGATCGCAATCCCCTCAGCGTCGACGCGGCCATAGTCGATTCCTTCAACCTCCCACGCGGCTATTGGGAAGCCAAAGATGAGAAGGATTCTCTGTCGGTCGAAATGGATAAGAAATTCCGCGCCGGCTATCCCCGCTCCAACATCCTCTTCCAGCGGCCCACTGAGGCCCTACTCTTTCAAGACGGGCGCATTGCCTTCCACGACTCCATTGAGGACCCGCAAAAACTTGTCGATGTTCTCCGCCTCTTTTTCGAGTGGCGTCAGCCCGACCACGACAGTTGGGACCGTGCCGCCCGGGAATTCTCCGAGCGTATTCCGCAGATCGCTTCCGGAGCCATGGCCCTCATCGAGAGCGAGAAGAAAACCAACCGCGCATTTATTGAGCGGTTCACCGCCTTTGCCGAACTCTGCCGTGAGTCCATCAATCCCGACCTCAAAGAAGAAGCCGTCGAAGAGATGCTCGTCCAGCACCTGCTCACTGAGCGCATCTTCCGCCGCATCTTCTCAAATCCTGAGTTCACCCGCCGCAACGTCATCGCAGCCGAAATTGAGAAAGTAATCGACTCGCTTACCAAGCGCCACTTCAGCCGTGACGCATTTTTACGGGACCTGGACCCTTTCTACAAGGCCATTGAAGAGGCCGCTTCCACCACCGAAAGCTATACCGAAAAACAGGCCTTTCTCAACAAAATCTACGAGCGATTCTTCCAGGGCTTCAATCGCAAACAGGCCGACACCCACGGCATCGTTTACACTCCCCAGCCCATCGTCGATTTTATGGTCCGTAGCGTCGAGGAGATTCTCAAAGCAGAGTTCGGCCGCAGCCTGAGCGACAAAGACGTCCACATCCTCGACCCCTTCGTCGGCACCGGCAACTTCATCACCCGCGTCATGCAGGAGATCAAAACCAGCCGCCTGCCACAGAAGTACAAAGAAGAACTGCACTGCAACGAGATCATGCTTCTGCCTTATTACATCGCCAGCATGAATATCGAGCATGCATACCTCGACCGCACCGACGAATACGAGCCATTCGAGGGCATCTGCCTCGTGGATACATTCGAACTGGCTGAGCCCAAGCAGGCCGGATTCGAGTTCATGAACGAGGGCAACACTGAGCGAATCCGCAGACAGAAAAAAGCGCCCATCTTTGTCGTGATCGGTAACCCTCCGTACAACATGGGGCAGGTCAATGAGAACGACCAAAACAAGAATCGCAAATACAAGCACATGGACGCGCGCGTGCAGGAAACCTATACCCGGGCCTCGACAGCAACACTGCGCAACAAGCTCAGCGACCCGTATGTAAAGGCGTTTCGCTGGGCCAGCGACCGCATCCGCGCCGGGGGCGTTGTAGCTCTCGTGAGCAACAATAGCTTTGTCGACCAAATTGCGTTCGACGGTATGCGCAAATATCTAGCCCACGACTTCGACAGAATTTACGTCCTCGATCTCGGCGGCAACGTGCGCAAGAATCCTAAGCTCTCCGGGACCGCTCACAATGTGTTCGGCATCCAAGTCGGGGTCGCAATTACGATCCTGGTTCGTCGCGCCGACAAACTCGCCGAGGAAAAAGCCGAGATTTTCTACGCGCGAATGGGGGAAGATTGGCGCAAGGAAAAGAAATACGGCCAACTTGCGGATTGGAAAGATCTGAATGGCGCCCTTTGGAAAAAGTTGAAACCTGACGCGAGGAACACTTGGCTGACGGAAGGGCAAAAAGCCGAATTTGAGACGTTCCCCTCAGTTGGGTCCAAGGGAGAGACCGCTAGCGGCTCGGAGACAATCTTCAGCCTATACAGTCTCGGCCTTCTGACTAGCCGGGACGTTTGGGTTTTTAACCATAGCGACAGGGCCATTCTTCAAAATCTGAAGCGCACACAAGCCGAGTACTCACGGGAGGCGAGACGATACAGCGGACTCCCGCGCGAGGAGCGGGACAAGTTTCTCCCAGAGATTCGAGAATCGGAGATTAAGTGGACAGACCGCCTGATCGAGGCGCTGCGCTCGGACGCTCCTCTGGTGATCGACAAGTCGAAAATCCGACCTGCCATGTACCGTCCGTTCAATCGCCAGTCGGTCTATTTTGACCACCTCTTAAATCAGCGCCGATACCAGCAACATCGAATCTTTCCCACGGAGAGCCAGCGCAACTGCGCAATCTGCCTCCCGGGTATCGGTAACCGTCAAGCATTCGGAGTGTTCGCCGTCGATTCAATCCCGGCTCTTGATTTCGCATTCGAGAAAATGCAGTGTTTCCCTCTTTACAATTACGACGAAGACGGAACCAACCGCCGCGAAAACATCACCGATTGGGCGCTGACCGAATTCCGTAGCCACTACGGTCAAAAATCCATCACCAAGCTCGAAATCTTCCACTACACCTACGCCCTGCTTCACCACCCCGAGTACCGCACCCGCTACGCGGCCAACCTCAAGCGCGAACTGCCGCGCATCCCCTTCGCTCCCGCGTTCGACGATTACGCCCGCATCGGCGCGGCGCTCATGAAGTTCCAACTCGAATACGAGCAGCAGCCCGAGTATCCGCTCGAACGCACCGAAACCGGCAAACTCGATTGGCGCGTCGAGAAGATGACGCTTTCCAAAGACAAGACCCAGCTTCGCTATAACAGCTTCCTGTCGCTCAGCGGTATTCCTCCCGAGGTCTACGAATACCGTCTCGGCAACCGCAGCGCACTCGAATGGGTCGTCGATCAATACCGTGTCTCAACCGACAAACGCTCTGGAATCGTCAACGACCCCAACCGCGAAGACGATCCCGAGTACATCGTTCGCCTCGTCGGCAAGGTGGTCACGGTGAGCCTGGAAACCGTCCGTCTGGTCCGCGAGTTGTCCGCACTCCGCCTGCTCCCAGATAACTCCAACTAAACGTCTAGCGGCCCGTGTGCCGTTTGCCTGTTCTTCCACTGAAAAAGGACGGCGGGTGGCACAGATTGCCGACTGCTCGTTCTTTCAATGAATCTGGGTGCCCCGGGTGCCTCGCATTTGGGCACCTGGGATAGCACTCATTTCTCAATGTTCGGCGCGCTCGGCGATCAGCACGGGAATGCCATCGACAATGGGACAAGCGCGGCTGCAGGCAACGCACATCAGGCGGTCTCCGTCCTGACGCAAATCTCCCAGGCAAGCCGGGCACGCGAGCCCATGCAGAATGTTCTCTAGAGAATTCAATGCGGAAGTCAATGCGGAAGTGAGGGCCGGCTTCGGTTCCATGGACTCATCGTGACGGTGATCGCCGTCGGCAGCGCAGTCTTACTGGATGGTGGCGTCGTTTTCGCCGGTTGGCTGTGGGCCTTGCTCGTCGGTGCGCGGCTTGTTTTGCTGCGCAAACTCGCGCTCGATGCGCTCCGTCGTTCCGCCAATGGCGAACTCGTAAGCCACGCGAATGCCGTTGAAGATGGCGCGGTCGTTCGACGATCCGTGGCCGATGATGCACACGCCGCGCACGCCCAGCAGCGGCGCGCCGCCGTACTCGCGGTAGTCGAGCCGGCGTCGGAATTCGTTGAAAGCTTTGCGCGAAAGCAGCGCTCCAACCTGCGCCGTCACCGTGCGCGTAAGCGATTCGCGCAGCACGTCGCGGACAAACCGGCCCACGCCTTCGCTGGTCTTCAAAGCCACGTTGCCCACAAAGCCGTCGCAGACAATCACATCGGCAAGGCCTGAAAAAATGTCGCGCCCTTCCACGTTGCCGATGAACTTGATCGGCAGCGCCTTCAGCAGCGGATAAGCCTCGCGCGTCAGGTCGTTGCCCTTGGTCTCTTCCTCGCCAATTGAGAGCAGTCCCACGCGCGGCTCGTTGATCTTGAGCACCGTGCGCGCGTACATCTCGCCCATCAGCGCAAACTGGGCCAGATTCGAAGGCTTGCAATCCACATTCGCGCCCACATCCAGCAGCACGCAGGGATTGCCGGTGGAAGAAGGCATGGGATTGGCCAGCGCCGGACGGTCCACGCCGGGCAGTGCGCCCAGCACCATCTTGGCCGTGGCCATGGCCGCGCCGGTGTTGCCCGCGGTCACAAAGCCGGCAGCCT
>CAYZVG010000023.1:0-16487 GCA_964481595.1 uncultured Occallatibacter sp.
CAGGGACAAAAGCACCTGCTCGCGCAGCACATCTTCAAGCAACAGACTGTCTTTTAAATAATAACCGATTTCGGTTTCCGGTGCCGTAATCGAACGCTCGGGCGGCTCGGAGTCAGCGCTTGCCTGGCGAAAAATCAGGTCGTAGTCGGCTGCAAGCGGAACCTCGACCGGCTCAACGCACCGCGCGCAAGGCAACTGAAAGTTGCCAGCAAACCGTCCGCGCAGCCGGATATCCGCAACAATATCCTTCGGCCCGCGATGTTCGTGCAACACCTCTGCCCGGCCAGAGGCTGCCAGCTTGCCAACCTGCACCGCTTCTTCGCCGAAATCGATTGTTCCCGGAGCCAGTTCCAGATCGTAGTCGATCGGCTCCCGTTCCAGCTCGCTCACTTTGAATTCCATAGAGTTCAGCCTAAGGCGCGGCTTGGCCCCCGTCAATCGAACATGCGATTTATTAACTCTCTGGTTAACAGGAGATGAGTCGCTCAAAGCCCACTTCGCTCCCCAGCCGCTTGTGGATACGCTTCCGGCCGGCGGCGCTTATTCTCAGATAAGAAAAGAAATGACCGCAATGGACCCTCAGAATCGCCCGTTGAACGCAAACTCTGCAATGGCGGAAATCCGCATGAGGATCGCCGCTGACGCCGATCGCGCGCGTCTGATCCCCATGATCAACGCCGCCTTTTCCATTGAGGAATTTCTCGATGGCACGCGCACGGATGAAGAGCGCCTGGCGGTCGCCATGGAGAAGGGTTCAATCCTGATGGCCGAGGACAGGGATGGCAAGCTGCTCGGCTCCATCTACATGGAATCTCGCGGCAAGCAGGGCTATCTGGGCATGTTGGCCGTCGATCCCGCCGAACAAGGCAGGGGGCTGGCGCGGATGCTTGTCGAAGAGGCCGAGCGGCGCTTCCGCAATGAGGGCTGCGAAGAGATCGAGATTATCGTCCTCAACTTGCGTCGGGAGTTGCCTGCGATCTACCACCGTTTCGGGTTCGTCGAGGCGGGCGTCACCGAGTTCAAACCCTCCCGCACGCTCAGGCCCGGCATTGAATGTCACGGAATCGTGATGATCAAAAAACTCTAAGGCTAGCTGAGCACCCGCGGCGCCCATCGCGAGCGTTTGCCGCCTGTTCCAGTCTTGCTTCTAGAGTGCGCAATTGAATCGTAGCGCAATGTCTTTTCCGAGCTGCGTCTCCTCCAGATTCCCTCACCACGCCCAGCCACTTTCCCGCAATTCACTCAAGCTCCTTCGCATTCTGCCGATACCCATAGCAAGTCGCCTAGGAAAGGGCTTACGAACATGCAGTGGCTTCGAAATCTGGCAATCTCCCGAAAATTCCTCTTCGCATTTGGCATCGTGTGCTGCCTGTGCATCGCACTGGGCGCATATACTGCGTTCGTCTTTCACGGCATCGCCGTCAAAAACGCCGACCTGAGCGAAGACTCGATGCCTTCGCTCATCGACTTGGCCAACGCCCGCGGGGAAATGAACTTCATACGGCGTCAGGACCTGGATCTGTTGCTGTGCCAGACACCGGCCTGCCTTTCCACTCACGAGGATGCGCGCCGCAAGGCGATCGATCAATATCAGGCTGCGGTTAAGCTCTACGAGCCTTTGATCTCCTATCCCGGAGAGCGCGAGCTTTATCAGAAGTTCACCTCGAACTTCACCCAGTATCTTGAAGAGAGCGACCGCGGGATAGCTTTGCTTGCCGCCAACAAGGCCGGCGACGCGCTGGACGTGCTGGGCGGGGACAAAATGATCGGGCTGATGCAAGCGTCCACCGATACCCTCTCGCAGGATTTCGACCTGAATGCCAACAGTGGTATTGAGGACGCACGCACCGCCACGCGTGATAGCTCCCGCGCCACTTGGGTTGACTTGGGAATCTCATTGTTGATCGTTCTGCTCTGTGCCTTCACCGGCGTCATTCTCACCCGCGAAATCTCTCCCCGCGTGGGCAGGCTCAAGAACGCCGTCGAAGCCATGGCCGATAAAGACATGACGGCTCATATTCGGGTCTCTGGTACCGATGAGCTTGGCGCTCTGGGCGAAGCATTCAACTCCGCCGTTGTCTCCATCAGCGAAGTTCTCAGGTCCGTCGCTCATGGTGCGGACACGCTCTCGGCGGCCACCACGGAGATCAGCGCCCGCGCGGTGCAGAGCGCGGGCAACGCACGCACCCAATCCAGCAAGACCAACCAGATCGCCGCCGCCGCGCAGGAGATGACCGCGACCATCGGCGAAATCAGCCACAACGCCGAAAGCGCCGCCGCCTCAAGCCGGACTTCTGCCGAGACAGCGGAAAAAGGCGGCACCGTTATGCAGTCCGCGGCGGCCACCATGGAGAAGATCGCCACAGCCACCAGTTCCGTCGCCGACAAAATGACATCGCTCGCCCATCGTTCCGAAGAGATCGGCAAGGTCGTGAATGTAATTCAGGAGATCAGCGAGCAAACCAACCTGCTGGCCCTGAATGCCGCCATTGAGGCCGCACGAGCCGGAGAGCATGGCCGCGGCTTTGCCGTGGTTGCCGGCGAAGTCCGCCGCTTGGCCGAACGCACCAAGAGCGCCACCGAGGAGATTGCGGGAACCATCCGCAGCATCCAGGAAGAGACGCGCGCAACCCTCGACGTAATGAGCGAAAGCCGCTCGGCGGTCGAAACCGGACTGGACGAAACCGCCCGCGCCCGGCAAAGCCTCGAAGCCATCATCGCGTCCTCGCGTGAAGTCGAGCAGCAGATCAACCTCATCGCCACGGCGGCTACCGAACAAACCTCCGCGGCAGGCGAAATCTCCGAGTCCGCCGGACAGATCTCTCAACTTTCCAGCGAGAACTCGCAGGTCGCCGAGGAGTCTGTCGAAGCGCTCAAGAATCTGGCCTCGCTGGCCAGCGATCTTGACGGCATGATTCGTCAGTTCCGTCTGGAAGAAGACCATCAACCGGGCGGCAGAATCGGCCGCTCGCCGGAGCCGGTCCGCAACACGGCGCTGCGGCCAGTTCACTCTTAGTATTTCTTTGAGCCAGGCGGGGACCCCAGTCTGCAAGCTCCGGTAACGGCCCTCACGCCGCCGCCGGAGCTACCGCCTGCCTTTGCTCCTTTTCCTCCTTTTGGGCCGCGCTGCCGATATCCTCCGGCAGCGCCTTTTTTTGTGCGGAACCTAGGGGTTGTCATCCAACTCTAGGGCGCGAGCGTTGCCAGCGAAAATCGGGCCAGACAAGGCGGAGGCCGCGGGCTTTGGTGGCTCCAAGGTCAAGGCCGACAACACAGCATGGCCCGATTTTCGCCGCAACCCGCAGGGCCGGGGTCATTTTTCCTCATCTCTTCGTCACACGTCGCTAGCAGACACCCGGTATGCGTCGCTCCTTACTCCTCGATCTGTGAAAAAATGACTACCGGCGCTCACGTCCTAGAGTTGGATGACAGCTCCTAAACCCGCCCACAGGCTCGTCTGCTCGCCGCTATGGTAGCCTCCGGTTAAGGACTTTCGCCGCCTGGCGATCCCCATCCTGTCTTTACCGCATCGTAACCTTGGGAGATAGAACTCCATGAGTGCCAGTCATTACGACCTGATCGTCATTGGTTCCGGACCCGCCGGCCAGCGCGCTGCAGTCGCCGCATCCAAAATGAACAAACGGGTTGTCGTCGTCGAGGCACGCATCGTTGTCGGCGGCGTTTGCATCAATACCGGCACCATCCCCTCAAAAACCATGCGCGAGGCGGTGCTTCACCTCTCCGGCTACAACTACCGCTCCATTTACGGCATTAACTACCGCGTCAAAGAGAAAATCACCATGGCCGACCTGGCCTTTCGCGTCCAGGCCGTGATTAAGACCGAAGTGGACGTGACCGAGGCGCAGCTCTCGCGCAATGGCATCGATGTAGTCCACGGCATGGCTCACTTTGTCGATCCCCACCAGATCCGCGTGGAAGGTCCGCAGACAGAAACCACGCTTGAAGCAGACCGCATCATCATCGCCGTCGGCACCAAGCCGGCCGTCTCGCCTAAAGTGCCACTCAACGGCAAAACCATCATCAACAGCGATCAGATCCTCGGCCTCGATCCCCTGCCGCATTCGCTCATCGTGGTGGGCGGCGGCGTTATCGGCGTGGAGTACGCCTGCATGTTTGCCGTGCTCGGCGTGCGCGTTACATTGATTGAAAAGCGCGACCGTCTGCTCGAATTTGCCGACCGCGAAATTATTGAGGCTCTCAGCTATCACCTGCGCGATGCGCGCGTCACCCTGCGTCTGGGCGAGGAAGTGGAGAGCGTTGAAGAAGTGCAGCCCGGCAATGTGGTGGCCACGCTAGAAAGCAAGAAGCGCGTCTCAGGCGATGCGCTGCTTTACGCCGTTGGGCGCCAGGGCAATGTGGACGACCTGAACCTTGCCGCTGCCGGTCTCGAAGCCGACAGCCGCGGCCGCATCGCCGTGAATGAGCACTACCAGACCAAGGTTGAGCACATCCTTGCGGCCGGCGACGTAGTCGGATTCCCCGCCCTCGCCTCGGTCTCAATGGAACAGGGCCGAGTAGCTGCTGCGTACGCATTTAAGGATCGCTCTGCCGCCTCCAATCCCGGCTTCTATCCTTACGGCATCTACACCATTCCCGAAATCAGCTTCATCGGCAAAACCGAGGAGCAGCTCACCGGCGAAGACGTTCCCTACGAGGTGGGCATGGCTTACTACCGCGAAGTGGCTCGCGGCCAGATTCGCGGCGATACCACGGGAAGACTCAAGCTCATCTTTCACCGCGACACGCGCAAGGTGCTGGGCGTGCATATTATCGGCGAGGGCGCAACCGAGCTGGTGCACATCGGCCAGGCGGTCATGATTCTGGACGGCACCGTCGACTACTTCATCAACACCGTTTTTAACTACCCAACGCTTGCGGAGTGCTATAAGGTAGCCGCATTCAACGGCCTCGGCCGCCTCCACCGCTACCAGTCGGAGTAGTGCAGCCAAAGGCCCGGAGGGCTTTTCAATGACCACCGCTATTGGCATCGTGATGACCGATCGCATCGTAGCCGGCACGTTGCTCGACCATCGCCTCGTTGGCACTCCCCTGCGCTATCCCGCCGACACATGCGAGCCCGACGATTTAAGCGCCATCCCATCGAGCGAACTGGTTGAGATTCTGGCCGGCCACATTGCTTCGCTCGCCGGCGCAAGCGGCACAGCAGTCGACGCCATTGGCGTTGCCGTTCCCGGCATCGTCAGCCGCGGCGTTATCGAGGACTCACCCAACCTGCCGCAGCTCAAAGGCGCAACCCTGGCAGCCGATCTCTCGCGCGAGCTGGCATCCCGCGGCATCGTCGCGCCTGTCCACATCGCCAACGACGCCGACGCCATCGCCGCCGGCGTGGCCGCCATTCATGGCCGCATGGAAAAGCTTACCCGCGTGTGGACTCTCGGCAACGGTATCGGCTATGGCCGCTGGCCTTACGCCGAAGGAGTTTGGGAGGGCGGCCACATCACCGTCACCCTCGACCCCAAAGAGCGCTACTGCGGCTGCGGCGGCATCGGCCATCTTGAGGGCATCATGGGCTATCGCGCCATGCGCATGCGCTTTCTCGATCTGGAGCCGGAAGAGGTCTTCGCGCAGGCCAAGCAGGGCGACCAGCGCTGCAGTGAATTCGTCGACCTGTGGCATCGCGCACTGGCCGCGGCCACCGCGTCGTTCATCCACATCGCCGGCCCCGGCCGCTTCTACTTCACCGGCCAAAACGTGCGCTTTCTTGAGTTGCCTTTATTGCGCGCGCACATTGAGTCCATGGTGAAGATGAGCCCTCTGCAGAGCTTCTCGCTTGAGATTCTGCCGCCAAACGACGAAACCGCACTGGTCGGCGCGGGCGTCTCGGCACTCCGCGCGCTTTAGCGTGGCGAGCCTGAAGTTCACTGCATGAGTTGCGAGATGCAACCGCAGATCCTTCGACTCACCACCCCAAAACTGAAAAGCGTTTGGGGCCCCGTTCGCTCAGGATGACAGTCGCTGTTGGATGAGAACTCTGACTCAGGACACGAGCCCCGCTTATCGCGGATCGATCGTGCGTGTTCTCACCCGCAGGTAGGTCTGCGACAGGCGGTCGTGCCAGCACAGGTGATCGTCGTCAAAGATGGCCCAAACCACGCCCAGTCCCATCGGCAAAACCGAAACCAGCAGCGACAGGAACCGCCGGAACCGCTGTTCGCGTGTGGGCTCATCGCCGTCAAAAGTGCGCAGAGAGATGCGGGCAAAGGCCATGCCCGGCGTGGCCGCGGCCAGTGCGTAGAACAGCGCCAGATAGGCCGCGCCCGTCACCAAAAAGCCCGCTGCCGAAATGATTTCCAGTACGCGCGGAGCGGATGGCAGCACCGCCATGTGGCGCATGGCCACGTTGGCGGCAAACACCAAGGCGGCCAGCATCAGTGCGATATCAACCACGGCGGCCAGCACAACCAGGCTCACCGGCGCCTGCTCCTCTGCCTGCGCCAGATAGGCGCCAGCCTGCGGCTCCTCCTGCCACGGTCGCGCCTGCTCATCCGTGTACGCGTTTTGCGGCTGCGCGTCCAGCTTGATCCCCGACCATTGCGGAGCGCTCCACGCCGGGGCCGCAGCTGCCGGTGCCGGCTCAGTCGATATCGCGCTGGGGTCCACTTCGAAGATGCTCAGTTGCGGCTCTGCTCCCGCCGTCTCCGCAAGAGGCCCTTCCGCTCGCCGGGGACGCGCCTTGCGCGGAGCCACAATCTGGCGCGGAAACTCGATCAGATTGGCGTGCGCCTGCGGGTCAAGATCGCCCCGCGCCGCTTTCTCGGCTGCTTCCATTGCCAACCGGGAGCTCTTGCGCCAATCTTCCATCTCGCTCCACTCGTCCTGAACCGCGCCGGTGTGCGGCAATTCAACCTGTTGCCGCGGCTGTTCGGCCTCCCAGCGCTCCTCGAACTCCTCGCGCTCCTCGCTTACGCTCTTGAACTCCCGCAGCACATTTGCCGCAACAGCCGAAGCGCTCTCGTCGTTCTCCGCGTCCCCATCGAACTGCCGCTCCGCGGCAGCGTCTCTAGCCGCTTCCAACCCGGCCAGCATCGACTCCGCTGCCGCCTGCGCCTCAAGAGCTGCACGCGACGCAACACCGGCTGCACGGACTGCCGCACGCGCTTCTTCGGCCAATTGCTCGTTGTAGGTGGGGGCGTTGGCAAATCGCGCCGCCACGCGCGCCGCGGCTGCCGCAGCACGTTTGCTGGCGTTATGGTGCGTCAGCGTGTGCGTCTCCTGCTCCAGAGCCAGCGCGGGCTTACGATTCCGGTGGGCTGCTACGCGCTCGTTTACTTCCTGCTTCCATGAGGACGAAAGTTTAGCCTGATTTTGCAATTTTCCCCAGTGCTCCTGTCTGTTCTTCCCAGTAATTCTTAAAAAGACCGCAATCCCGGTCTGCATCGCGCACCCGTACAACCGACCGGAGCCTTCGAAGCAAATCGAACATTCGTGAAAAGAAGGCGCGGAAAAATGCGGAGTCGGCCTGGATCGCAAGATCCATAACCGGCGAATCGTTCCGGATTTTCACCTTATGCCAGGGCCGCGGGGAACGCGTCCAATCCATAGGAACCCGGCTTTGCTATCCTGAGCCTTGCACCGGACTAAGAGTGGGATGCGCCCTCGTACTTTACTAACTATCACGCTGCTGGCCCTCTGTCACCTGATTCTTAGGGGGCAAGTGTTGACGAATGAGCTACCTGCGCCAAATAATTCATCCATTGGCACAGAATCCGTCTCAAATGGCGATTTGATTGCTCAATCTGCCGCATCTGCTCAGCCCGATAGCCAGCTTCCCGACGACCCCGGCCAGGAGCTTTTACCCATCGCCCAGCCTGAACCCCAGCCTGCCTCCGGCGAGCCGGTCGATTGGGAAGCGCTGGAGCAAAGCTACGTTGGCGACGTCGTCACCCTGGAAGGAAACGTCGTCTTCCACTTCCGCAATTACGTTCTGCATGCCGATAAAGTCGTCTATAACCAGGACACATCCGTGCTTGAGGCCGATGGCCATCTGCATGTCACCGGCGGTCCAAGCGATGTGCTCATCGACGCATCCCACGGCGAAGTGAACCTGAGCGCGCGCACCGCGCGCTTTTACAACGTCAGTGGTTCGCAAGGGCTACAAGCCGCTCCGCGGGGGCAAGTGTACTCCTCATCCACTCCATTCAGGTTTACAGCCCGCGTTGTGCTCCAAACCGGCGATGGCAAGTATCGCCTCATCGATGGCTCCATCACCAATTGCAGCTTTCCCCGCCCCGATTGGCGCGTCATCTCAAAAGCTATCGATCTCAACAATGGAACCGCCTCCACCAGAAGCTCTTTCTTCGAGTTTCTGAACGTCCCGCTCGTCTATCTTCCCTACCTTCGCCATCCCATGAGCGAATCCGGACGCGAAAGCGGATTCCTCATTCCCGCTCTCAACAATTCGTCCATCAAGGGCTACGTCGTCGGCGAACAATTTTATTGGGTCATCAATCGCAGCATGGACATGGTCGTAGGTTCTGAGTACTACTCCAAGCGCGGCTGGGCTCCCAACGGCGATTTCCGCTACCGTGGCCGCGGCGTCGATCACCTCACCGTGCGCTGGAATGCTCTGCTCGATCGCGGAGTGGAAGAGGAGATTGGCAATACCAACGGGCCCGCATCCGCCGTGAAAGAATCTCCCAGCGCACTCCCTGGCCCCACCGGCTACCAGCTCGTCAACCAGGGCGGCGTGGATGTAGCTGCCCAGGGCCGAAAAGACTTCTCCTCCTTCACCTACACCGGCGGCGCAATGGAGTATCTTTCCAGCTACGCGTACCGGCTCATCTTCAATGACAATTTCGCGCAGGCCATCAGCTCCCAGGTGGCCAGCAACGTCTGGTTCGTTCACAACGTCAACGGGCACGTTCCCTCCGTTTCGCTGGAGCGATTCGAAACCTTCGCCAGCTCCTCTCGCGGGGACGAGGCGCGCATTCTTCACCTGCCCAACCTGCGTTACGACGTACTCGACCGCCCGCTGATCGACACGCCGCTCTACTTCGGTCTGGGCTCCTCGGCCGACTACATTACGCGTTCCGAACCGCGCTTTCACGCCCGCAATGTCGGTCGCCTCGATCTCTACCCGCACATCTCCATGCCCATTGAAGCCGGCGGCTGGAGCTTCATACCCGAAGCCGCGGTCCGCGACACCTACTACACCGGCAGCCAGACCCCGAATCTATCCAACTCGCGATTTACCCCTCCAGCCATCAGCCACGACCCCGTGAATCGTCTCGATGTCGAGGCATCGCTCGACATTCGCCCGCCGGCGCTTGAGCGCGACTTCATCCTTGCGCGCTGGAATCGGGTATTGCGCCACGTGATTGAGCCCGAGATCACTTACCGCTTTGTTGGCGGCATTGGCAAGCAGGCGCAAAACGTGCTGCTCATCGACACAACGGACATTGCCACCAACACCAGCGAAGCCGGCTTCTCGCTCACCCAGCGCTTCTACCTGAGCCCGCGCAATGCACCGCCTTGCGACAAGCAGAATCCCGGCTCCGGCAGCAGTTGCCCCGCCCCCGCCCGCGAGTGGGCAAGCTGGCAGATCGCGCAGAATGTTTTTCTCAACCCCAGCTTCGGCGGCGCGCTTATCCCCGGCCGCCGCAACATCTTCGATTCCACGCTCGACATGAGCGCCGTGGCTTTTCTCACCAGCCCGCGCAACCTGGCGCCCATCACCTCCCGCATGCGCTTTGAGGCCATCGACAATTTGCGCATTCAGTGGGACATGGATTACGACCCGAAGCTGGGCCAGTTGAACTCCGACAACCTTTACGCCGGTTATAGCTTGGGCAGAACCACAGTGGGCGTGGGCCATGCGCTGCTGAACGCAGTGGATGAGAGCCCCGGAACCGCCACTCCAAATCTCAAAAGCCAGATCGTCACACCCTTTGTCGATTTTGGCAAACAGAGCTCCGCCGGCTTGAGCCTGGCCGCCAACGCCGGATACGACTTTACCGCCGGCATGCTCCAGTACGGGGGCGTTCAGGGCGTTTACAACTGGGATTGCTGCGGCTTGACATTTGGCTACCGCAAATTCGAATTGGGAAACGTGGGCCAGACCAGCCGCGATGAGCACCAGTGGCTCTTCAGCTTCACGCTCGCCAACTTCGGCTCTGTCGGGGACATCCGCCGCTCCAACTCCGTCTTCCGCGATCCCACCTTGCCCTTGCCCTTCTAGGGCCACAGGTCTTTACCGCCGCAAACTGGAAACCAACCACAGCAATTGCATTTCAGGTTGTGGGGTAATTCTGATTTGAAAGGGCATGACTTCAGCCGTGCCGTAAGGACTTATGAATGTCTCCGGGCCCTGAGGGGCGAATTCTCATCCCAAAAACATCCCTCCGCGGCTTCTATGAGACGGCTAAAGCCGGACCGTTTTTCGCGACCTGTTGCGGCACGGCTGAACAGGCTGCGGAAAAACTCTTTTTGTATCGAAAGGCAAAAAACAGATCGCGCCAGGAAGCTCTAGGAGCGATCCGCAAGGGGCGGTTGATGGTTTAATATCCCCCAATTTTCGACCGTTCGACATACTTTCGGAGTTTTTCCGCAGCCTGTGAAGCCGTGCCCTTTCAAAGCTGTTCGTGCCTGCAAATGAGAATCCAAATGCGATTGCTCTGGCAAACCAGCACCCCGGGTTGCCTTTCGCCCTCTCGCGCGTCACTCTGTATCATCGGGAAAATTGCTTACTCGGCGGAGCCCCGGCAAACGCGCTGGAGTATCCTTTATCAAGAGGGATTTCACTTGTCGCACATACGCTATTTCGCGGTCTTACTGGCGGTTTCGCTCACGATTGGATGCCGAGCTCAATCCGCCACGCAAGCCCCGCTCGATCCGGCGACGAACCGCCGCATCGAGGTCGCCATCCGCTCCACCTATAGCCTGCCCCCGAACTACGATGTGGTTCTTGGCGCGCGCAAGCCTAGCGCCTTCACCGGATACGACGAGATGTCTGTCACCATCTCCAATGGTGGAAAATCGCAGATCGTAAGCTTCCTGCTCTCCACCGACGGCAAGACGCTGGCCCGGATGGAGACCTTTGACCTGCTGCATAGCCCGGCCTCGTCCATCGACATCGCCGGGCGGCCCATGCGCGGCAACCCAAACGCCAAGGTCACCGTCATCAACTTCGACGACCTGGAGTGCCCCTACTGCTCGCGCATGCACCAGACCCTGTTCCCCTCTACCCTGGCGCGCTACAAAGACAAGGTCCGCTTCGTCTACAAGGATTTCCCGCTCACCGAGCTGCATCCCTGGGCCCTGCATGCCTCAGAGGACGCCAATTGCCTGGCGGCACAGAACTCGGACGTTTACTGGAGCTACGTGGACTACCTCCACACCCACGCCGACGAGGTCACCGGCACTGAACGCGATCTGGGCAGAAGCTACGCTACCCTCGATCGCATTGCACGCCAGGAAGGCGCGACAGGCAAACTGGATAACACAAAACTCGACACCTGCATCGCCAAGCACGACGAGACCGAGATTGATGCATCGCTCAAGGAGGCTTCAAGCCTGGGTCTCGATGGAGCTCCGGCTCTGTTTATTAACGGCGAAAAGATCAACGGCGCATTTCCTGAGGATCAGGTATGGATGGCCATCGACCGCGCCCTGCGTGCTGCAGGAGAAGAGCCGCCTCCACCGCCGGCTGCTCCCAAGCCCGCGCCCACGGCCGCCAAGCCTTCCGGGGGAAATTAGACACCGCGATGTTGTTCCACGCCCAGCGAATGGATTTATCCTTGAGAGCCGGGGTGCTATCAAGCCCCGCAGGAGCGACCAGGTTGCAAGTGAATTCAATGTACCGCATGTATCGCCGTTTTACCGCCTTCATCACCCTTGGTTCCGCGCTTCTGGTAGTGGCAGCCGGTTGCCATCGTTCGCCCAACGCGGATGTGGTGGCCGTGGTCAACGGCAAGCAGATTATGCGTGCCGACCTTGACCGCCAGTACGAGGCTCAGTATCAGGCTAGAGCTGGCGACGCTGCGCAAAAGCCCACCAGCGAGGTCGCCGACACGCAACGCCTCTCGATTCTGCATGAGATGATTAGCGACGAAGTCCTTCAGCAGCAGGCCGTCAAGCTCAACCTGGCCGCAAGCGACGAGGATGTGAACGCCAAGCTGATTGAGCTCAAGGCCCCCTTTACACCAGAGGAGTTCGACGCCCAGCTCAAGCAGCGCAACCTGACGCTCGACGACTACAAACGCGCGATTCGCCGCGATCTCACCCTGCAGAAGCTGCTCAATAAAGAGATCGAGTCAAAGATAAACATCACCGATGCGGAGATCTCGGCCTACTACACGCTCCACAAGGCGGAGTTCAATAACATTGAACCGAGATACCACCTTGCGCAGATTGCTACCTCTGGCGCCCCCTCGCAACAGGCCGGCAATCTGCAAAACAACAAGGCATCCAGCGATGCCGACGCCAAAAAGAAGATTGAGATGCTTCACAACCGGCTTGAGAGCGGCGACGACTTTGCTACCGTGGCGATGAATTTTTCAGAAGACCCCAACACCTCGTCCAGCGGTGGCGATATGGGATTTTTACCGGAGTCCGCTCTCAAATCCGATCCAGCCGTCTTCGATGCCATCGGCAAGCTCAAACCAGGCCAGTACACAGACGTGATGCCCGTTTTCGACGGCTCGCACCGCGTTGCAGGATACGCCATCTATCGCCTCATCTCGCGCGATCCTGCAGGCCAGCATGAGCTGAGCGATCCGCGCGTGAAGCAGGCCATCCACAACGCCCTGCACAGCACACGCGCCCAGTTGCTTAAGAATGCTTATCTTGAGGTGATCCAGAACGAAGCTAAAGTCACCAACTACTTCGCCGAGCAGGTCCTCAAGCAGGATGCGCAGTAGATCTTTTTTCACCCCTCTTTGAGGTAGACTGAAGGGACGTTTCCATCCGGGAGCGTCCCTTTTTTGCGCCCGATTATGAGTCCCGATTATGAGTCCTGGAGCAATCATGCCTCGGCAAGACGAAACTCAGCAACCAATCCGCATCCGCTGCGCATGGGCGCAAGGCGATCCGCTCATGCGCGACTACCATGACCGCGAATGGGGCATGCCGGAGTTCGATAGCCGAGCGCTTTGGGAGATGCTTATGCTTGAAGGCTTTCAGGCAGGCCTCGCCTGGATCACCGTGCTGCGCAAGCGCGAGGAGTTCCGCGCGGCCTTCAAGCAGTTCGATCCGGACAGGGTAGCCCGTTTTGGCGAACAAGACATCGCGCGGCTGCTCGGCAACCCCGGCATCATCCGTTCCCGCGCCAAGATCGAGGCGACCATCTCAGGCGCGCGCATCTTTCTTGAGATGCAGCAGTCTGGCGCCGGCTTCTCTCAATGGGCGTGGGGCCTGACTGGCGGCAAGCCTATCCAGAATACCGGGCCGCTGCCGGCAACTACGCCGCTTTCTGAAAGCATCTCGAAAGAGCTCAAGCGCCGCGGCTTCAAGTTCGTCGGGCCCGCCATCGTCTACGCGTGGATGCAGGCCTGCGGCATGGTCAACGACCACACCGAGGACTGCTTTCGCCGCAAAGAATGCGCCAGGCTCGCATCCCGCTGATCCACGGCTTCGCACTACATCTGCTGCTATCTGCCTTGACCTGACTAAGCGGGGAGCGCCCGCCGCAGAGCGAGAAAGCGCGGCCCAAGAAAAGCGGCCCCCGAAGAATCGGGAGCCGCTTTCAAGATGCCAATAATAGTTGGAAATACTATTTCAGGTTGCCGCTCGAATCCATGGTGATGCCGCCCGGTCCCGCATTCTTCTTCTCTTCATTTTGCTTGCGGGTTCCCATGGCCTTTTGACGCCAATCGTTGGCCGAGCCAATATCGGCCTTCACCGCGGCCGCATTGCCGAAGTCCACATCGGCCTTGCTCCGGTAGACCAAGTTTAGATAGACCATGGCGTCGTCGTAGTTGGCGCGATTCGCCACTGCCTGGTTCAGGTATTGCAGGGCTTCGGTGACCAGCGCGCCGTTCTGTGCGCTCAGCGGTTCCATCACCTTCTTGGGCGCCTTCTGGTTGCCTTCACCGTCGGGATTCATACCCACTGACTGCAGCGCCGTCAGCGAGTTCTGGTGCGCCTCAGTCCAGTCGATCACGCCCACCGTGTAAGCAGCCTCGGGATCCTTGGGATCGGCGGCTAACACTTTCTTCTGCCATTCCTTGGCGTTCTCAAGGTTCTCAAGCCATTCTGCATGATTGCTTGGATTTACGATGTTGAAGTAAATGCCGGCAACCTGCTTCATGCTGTTCACGTCGGTCGGGTCTTTGGCCAGAACCTCTTTGAAGATGTCGATCGCCTGTTGCGCGGCCTTCAGGTTCTCCGGCGTATCCAAACCGGGAACCACGTTCTGCGCCAACGCTGTGGCCAGATAGGTCTTCGCCATCGGCAGGTTGGGATCTAATTGGGTCGCTTGCTGGAAATGACCAATCGCTTCTTCGAAGTGTGCGCTCTTATACGCATCCACTCCCTTATTCAACTGGTCGCGGGCTTCGAGCTGCTTGCACCCGCTCATGGCTAGCACCATGCCGGCAAGAGTAACCGCGAACGCCGTAATACGTGCGGGTCCATTCATGTTCGTATCCTTCTCCTTCAGGCGAGTGCCTATCGGTTGCGCGCCTGGAATCTATTGCAACTGGTCTCAGGCGGGAGCATCCAAAACCAGAAATGAAATTGTACTCCTGTTACCGTTCGGCCACTCTGCCCCAGATCACCGCCGGCAAACCGGATAAATAAGGGAACCCACTGCCTCCCACTTCGCACAATGCCGGGGCAAAATCCAAGGCCATTCAGCCCGGCGCAATGCGCGCCGCCCCAATCACCGGCTTGCCCGCTCCGCAAACTGCTCCTCGGAAAGAGCACTGCCGGTCTGGCGGGTTATTCGCCCGCCTGAATCTTGGGCGTCATCAAGCCGATGTGGTCCACATTGGCCGCGCGGCCGATGTCGATTACGTCGGCAATCGCGGAGAAGTTGAGATTGTCGTCACCCTTGACGAACATCACGCGTTCTGCGCGGTTGGCGTAAATCGCCGTCAGCTTGTTCAGCAGGTCGGCCTTGGGCACATCCTGATCGTTGATCTTGTAGCCCGGCTTGCCGCCGCCGTTATACACAACCTGAACGACGATAGTGCGGTCGTTGTTATTCTGCTGCTGAGGATTCTTCGGCGGCTGGGGCACCAGTGCGTCCAGCCCCTTCGGGGTAACCGGCACGATGACCATGAAGATGATCAACAGCACCAGAAGAATGTCGATCATCGGCGTCACATTGATGTCGGCCATACTGCCGCCGCCGCTGCCCATTGACATTGCCATGGCTTCAAACTCCTCGTATCTCTTAAATCGTTAGCAAATCGACGCAGACGCCAGCTTATTGGCCGCCCGAGAGATTGTTCTCTTTCTTCTGCGTCAGCAAGCCCACTTCGTCTACGCCTGCCGTGCGCACATCGTCGATTGCGTCTTCAACCGCCTTGTACTGCGCCCGCGCATCCGCGCGAACATAGATGGTCTTGCCAGGCTTGTCGGCCAGTTTCGCTGCAACCTTCGTTCCCAGTTCGCTGGCAGCGACCCGGTCCTGCCCCAGAAAAAATGCGCCATCGCGTGTGACAGCCACGACAATTGCATCTTCCTTGTCGGCGTCGGGCATGGCTACGGCGTTGTCCACCTTGGCCATGTCGATGGATACCTTGTTCTGCAGCATGGGGGTAATGACCATGAAGATGATCAGCAGCACCAGCATCACGTCCACCATCGGGGTGACGTTGATGTTGGAGTTTACGTTCCTGCCTACGTCACGTTTTGAAATTCCCATTTTCGGGGCTCCGAGCGTCTAGATTTTCTAACGGACCCTAAGTCCGGCAGTGCCTTCGAACCCGGCTGGCTCAAGCGGTGAAACAGGAGGGCAGGAGGACTTTCGCAATTCTCCTGCCCTTCGCAGCTTCTCGCTCGGGCATTGAGCCGTCTCGCTTAACGCTTGTGGCTCTGCTTGATGAAGTAGTCCACCAGTTCGCTTGAAGAGTTGTCCATCTCGACGTCGAACGCCTCAACGCGGCCGGTAAAGTAGTTGAACGCCATAACGGCCGGGATAGCCACCAGCAAACCAAATGCCGTGGTTACCAGGGCTTCCGAGATACCGCCGGCAACCGCGCCGATACCAGAGGTCTTCTGGGTGGCGATCTGCTGGAAGGCGTTCAGAATGCCGATGACGGTGCCGAGCAGGCCGACGAACGGAGCGGTTGAGCCGATGGTGGCCAGAACCGAAAGTCCCCTCTTCAGCTTTGCATGCACGATCGCTTCGGCCCGCTCGAGTGCGCGGCCCGAGCTCTCGATCGTCTCGTCGGTGGCAGCGCCGCCTGAAGAGCGGAACTCCTGCAGACCGGCGGTAACGACTTCAGCCAGGTGCGACTTCTTGTTGCGGTCGGCGATCTTGATCGCTTCTTCCAGCTTGC
>CAYZVG010000024.1:0-16338 GCA_964481595.1 uncultured Occallatibacter sp.
GGCCGAGGCGGACCTGGCCGAGCGCGTGGTGGCCTGCTATCCCGCGATTGAGAAGCTGCGGTTTGTGAGCTCAGGGACCGAGGCCACCATGTCGGCCATTCGCGTGGCGCGCGCGGCAACCGGGCGCGACATTATCGTCAAATTCGAGGGCTGCTATCACGGCCATGCCGACGGCCTGCTGGTCAAGGCCGGCTCCGGCGTGGCCACCTTCGGCATACCCGGATCGGCCGGCGTTCCCGACGCCGTGGCGCACCTGACGCTGGCCTTGCCGTATAACGATCTGGGCGCGGTTGAGGCGGCATTCGCGGCTCACCCTGACGCCATTGCCGCCATCATTCTTGAGCCGGTGGTGGGCAATGCCGGCTGCATTTTGCCCGCGGAGGGATTTCTGGCTGGGCTGCGCGCGCTGACTGCGCAGCACGGCGCACTGCTGATTGTGGACGAGGTGATGACCGGGTTCCGCGTGGCGCTGGGCGGCGCTTGCCAGCTCTACAAGCTCGATCCCGACCTGGTGACGCTGGGCAAGATTGTGGGCGGAGGGTTGCCGGTGGGCGTCTTCGGCGGCAAGCGTAGATTCATGGATCTGCTTGCGCCGCTGGGTCCGGTGTATCAGGCCGGAACGCTGAGCGGCAATCCGCTGGCGATGGCCGCGGGGATTGCGACGATCTCGTATCTGCAGGAACACGCGGCACAGGTTTATGCGCAGCTTGAAGCCACCGCGAAGGCAGTGGCTGAAGGTGTGGCCGCTGAGGCGGCGAAGGCCGGCGTTGCTCTTACGACCAACCGCGTGGGCGCAATGTGGACGTGGTTCTTTACCGCAGGCCCTGTGACGGACTACGACGATGCAGCGAAATCCGATACGGCGGCGTTCGGGCGCTTT
Organism: uncultured Occallatibacter sp.; assembly: GCA_964481595.1. Classification (GTDB taxonomy): domain Bacteria; phylum Acidobacteriota; class Terriglobia; order Terriglobales; family Acidobacteriaceae; genus Telmatobacter. Next base: position 881 of record CAYZVG010000024.1, read on the forward strand.
CATCGCGCCATGCTCGACCAGGGAGTCTGGCTGCCGCCCTCGCAGTTTGAAGCTGGCTTCCTGAGCACAGCGCATGGCGAAGCAGAAGTGCAGGCGACCGTCGCCGCCGCGCTTGCGGCATTTCGAGCCGCGAAGGGTTGACTCTAGCACTGAAGGCTGGCACGGCTGGCGTGCGAGTCCGCGGAATTGCGCGCCGCTGAAGGTAAGACCGCAGGGGTTAAAACCCCTTTGATTGGATGGGGATTATGCGGCACTGCTGAAGCTGTGCCCTGACGCTTATTGCCCATCTCGCTTGCATTTGCACATAGTTCATTTCTCAGTACATTCCTTTCGAGTTTTGCAGCAGACTCTTCCTCTATTCAGAGCATTCCTTTTCGGATTTTCCAGCTGACTCTTTTTTCAGTCCTTTCCTTGCGAATTTTGCAGGTGACTCTTCTTTCAGCCAATTCTGCCTTTAGCTGATTTTTCCGGCGATGAGCGCTGCGCCGTAGTATGGTGTGCGGGAGAAATAGCTGAAGTGACAGACATTCGTGCAGTTTTGCAGGCAATGACAAAGACCCTGGCGCTGCTGGTGCTGGCCACCGCGCCGCTTGCTGCCCAGGGACGGCAAACCACTCTGATCGATCGCGACTGGCGCTTCGAGATTGGCGACCATCCCGGAGCGGAAGCGCCGGGATACGACGATGCGGGCTGGCAGCGCATCGGCCTGCCGCACTCCTTTGGGATTCCTTACTTTGGCGCGTCGCGGTTTTATGTGGGCTATGGCTGGTACCGCAGGCACCTGAAGCTGACTCAGATATCGAAAGCCGACGACTACGCACTCGACTTTGAAGCTGCGTTCCAGGACGCGGAGGTGTGGGTGAACGGCCAGCCGGTTGGCCACCACCTGGGCGGTTACACGGGCTTCGAGCTGGACATTACGCAGGCGCTGCGGCCGGGCGACAACACCATCGCCGTGCGGCTGAACAATGTGTGGAACGCGCAATTGAACCCGCGTGGCGGCGAACACAACTTTAATGGCGGCATCTACCGCGACGTAAAGCTGGTGAGGACAGACCGCCTGCACGTGGACTGGTATGGCACGTTTGTGACTACGCCGGGACTCACTGCGGCGGGCGGTCCGGTGCACATTGCGACCGATGTGCGCAATGGAGGCGACCGGGCCAGAAGCTTTACGCTGCGCACCGTGGTTGAAGACGCGGGCGGACATCCAGTAGCCGAAGTGAGCACACGCGCCAGCGTTGCGCCCAATGCGGTAACGACCGTGCAGCAGCAGACCGGCACGGTGCTGAATCCGGCACTGTGGAGCCCCGCTCACCCCAACCTGTACACCGCGGTGACGCACGTGCTCGAAGGCGGGCGCGAGGTCGACAGCTATCGGACAACGTTCGGGTTTCGCTGGATCGAGTGGACGGCGAAGCAGGGATTCTTCCTGAACGGCGAACACTACTACTTCCACGGCGCGAACGCACACCAGGACCATGCCGGCTGGGGCGATGCGGTGACTGACGCCGGCGTGCGGCGCGACGTAAAGATGATCAAGGATGCGGGGATGGACTTTATCCGCGGCTCGCACTACCCGCACTCGCCCGTGTTCTCTGACGCCTGCGATCGCGACGGGGTTCTGCTGTGGGAGGAGAATTCGTTCTGGGGCACCGGCGGCGCAAAGACCGAGGGCGGCTGGACGGCCAGCGGGTATCCGCCCAACGCGGCAGACCAGGCTCCCTTTGAAGCGAGTGTGGAGCGCAGTTTGGCCGAGATGATCCGCATTCACCGCAATCATCCCTCGATTGTTGCGTGGAGCATGGGCAACGAGGTCTTTTTCTCAAACGGGAATCTGATGCCGAAGATTCGCGCGTTTCTCACCAGGCTGGTGGCCGAGACGCACGAACTTGACCCGAGCAGGCCGGCGGCCATCGGCGGAGTGCAGCGCGGACAGATTGACCACATTGGCGATGTGGCCGGCTACAACGGCGATGGTGCCAAGATGTTTATAAATCCCGGCGTAGCGAGCGCGGTGACGGAGTACGGCTCGACGGTCGCGGACCGGCCGGGCGAGTACGCGCCGGGTTGGGGCGACCTGCAGGGGCAACCCGAGTTTGCGTGGAGAAGCGGGCAAGCGCTGTGGGCGGCCTTCGACCATGGCAGCATCTTCTCAACCATGGGCCAGATGGGCATGGTGGACTACTTCCGCCTGCCCAAGCGGCAGTGGTACTGGTACCGGAACGCGTATCGGGGCATTGCTCCACCCACGTGGCCTGTGGAGGGAACCGCGGCGGCGCTGACTCTGGAGAGCAACCACGACAAAGGCCCGCTGCGCGCCGACGGCACAGACGACACGCAGCTGATCGTCCGCGTGGTAGACAGCACGGGAAAGCAGATCTCCAACTCACCCCCGGTAACGCTGCGCATTGTGTCAGGGCCGGGAGAGTTGCCCACGGGGCGCTCGATCGAGTTCACGCCGAAGGGCGACATAGCGATCCGCGACGGCGAGGCAGCCATCGAGATGCGCTCGTACCAGAGCGGCACGATCCGGATTGAGGCGAGCTCACCGGGGCTGCGACTGGCAGAGCTTACGCTGAAAGCTGAAGGTGGCCCGGCTTTTGTCGCCGGCGTTACGCCGCTTGTCGCTGATCGCCCATATACTCCGCCCGCAACGGCAAAGCCGGCCACAGAGAACACCGATATCGCGCTGAATCGGCCAACCGATGCAAGCTCCGCTGCGGCGCACCACGCCAGCCGTATGGCCGACGACGGCGACCAGACAACCTGGTGGCAGCCCGACGAGCAAGACCAGCAACAGGCTTGGTGGCAGATCGATTTCGAGGGGCAGTGCCGGCTTCGTTCAGTGCACGCGACCTTTGCCGGCGGCCAAACGCTGAGCTACCTGATCCAGATGCCGGACGGACACGGCGGCTGGCGCACTTTGCTGGAGCACGCGGCTGGTTCGGCGGCGAACGGCGGCGTGGACCTGCTGCCAACGGGAACCCAGACACGCCTGCTGCGGCTGACGTTTCCCCAGGGAGACGCAGCGCCGAGGCTTAGCGAGGTGCAGGTGATCGGCTCGCCAGTGCAGTAAGGATTTATGGGCAAAGCTGGAGGCTGTGCGTGCAGGCTACTCCGGCTGCTCAGATCGTTTCCATGTCGCGGTTGAGGCCGAGCAGTTCGGCGAGGGCGACGACCTCGCGGCTGCTGGAGTTGAGGTCTTTGCAGACCAGGTTGAGGCGGACGCGGCGGGTGCTGCCCGCCTGCATGGGCAGCGGTCGCAGCTCTCCTGAATCCAGCAGCGATTGAATGCGGTAGATGGGCAGCCAGCCGAAGCAGAGCCCGCTGAGAACCGCATCGATTGCGGACTGGATGGTGCCGAGCGGCAGAAAGCGCTGGGCGGGCCCGCGCGGCTGGCGTTTTTTGGGGCCGGTGCCGATTCCTTCAATGATGGAAGCCATGTGTTGCATCATGTCGACGCGGGTAACGGGCCGCTTGAGCAGATGGAGTGGATGATCGGGGCGCGCGACGGCGAGCATGGCGATCTCAAGAAGCGGATGGACGAAGTACTCATGCGAGACCAGCCCGGAGATGCACAGGTGCGCTTGGTGCGCCGAGAACTCGGAGTCGGCGGCAAGGAAGGGCGACTGGCGCAAAGAGGTTTGCACGTAAGGAAAGCGCTGACTGAACTCCGCGAGCGCGGCAAACAGGCGTTCGTTGGGAAAGACGCTGTCGATCGAGAGGCGAATCTCAGACTGTCCGCCGGAGGCCAGCGAGCGGGCGCGCTGCTCAAGCAGATGAAAGCCGGCCAGGTGCGGCTCGGCATCGGCAAGCAGGGCGCGGCCCACCTCAGTGAGATGGGCCTTGCGGCCCTTCAGCTCGAACAGCTTGAGGCCCAGCTTCTGCTGCAGGCGGGCAACGGCGTAACTGATGGTGGATTGCGAGCGGTTGAGCTGCTCCGCAGCCGGGGCAAAGCCGCCCAGCTGGACAACCGCGTGCAGAATCTCCCATTCATCGAGCGTGGTGTTCATACCTGCCCAATATATCGAATAAATCGATAGAAGCTCACAACCATTTTCGCTTTCCTTTATCGATTACTGGAACGTATCATGCTCATGATTCGCCAGTGCGAACCACAATGGCTGCCAAATCGAATTTATCCGCATTGAAATTGTGCATAGAACTCCCACCGGCGATTGACCGGACAGATTGGATACGATGACTCGAACCTTGAAATCGATTGCTCTAATTGGTTTCGCCGTCCTTATTGGACTGACGAACTTGAGCGCACAAAAGCCGACGGCCAAAGTGCGCGAAGCCCTTTGGTACAAAGCTCCAGCGCCGATCTGGACCCAGGCTCTGCCGGTGGGCAACGGCAGGCTGGGGGCGATGATGTTCGGTGGCGCGAACTCCGGCACAAATAATGGAGACCAGGAGGCGTCTCGCCAGAATGCGCCGCTGCTGGACGGCAGCCGCACCTCGGGCGCGGACGAGCACCTGCAGTTGAACGAGTCGTCGCTGTGGCAGGGCAGCCGCGCGAACCGCCTGAATCCCGGCGCGCACGATGCCTTCCCGCAGATTCGCAAGCTGCTGCTGGACTCGCAGGGCGTGGACGCGGCCAAGATCACTGAGGCCGAGAAACTGGCGAAGCAGAACATGATCGCCATTCCCGCCGGCCAGCCGGGATACGTCACGCTGGGCGACCTGTATCTGCATACCGCTAACAAAGGGGAGATAAGCGACTACCGCCGCGAGCTGGATCTTGAAACCGGAGTGGCGCGGGCTACGTTCACCATGAACGGCGTTCACTATACGCGCGAAGTGTTTGCGTCCATCCCGGACCAGGTGATTGTCCTGCGGATTACGGCGGACAAGAAAGGCTCCATCAGCTTTAACGCGAGCATGGACCGGCCGGCGGACTTTGCCGTGCGCACCAAGGGGCAGGACACGCTGGTGTTGCGCGAGGGGCCGAACCACAAGGACCAGATCCGGTTCGCAGGCGAGGCGCAGGTGAAGGCGACCGGCGGCACGGTTCATGCCGATGGCTCTGAGATTGTGGTGGCGAACGCCGACTCGGTGACGATTCTGATTGCGGCGGCGACCGACTTCAAGGGCGGGCCGTTTGCGGGCGGCGATCCCGAAGCGCAATGCGAGCACGCGTTGACGAAGGCCGCGACGCACAACGCACGGGAGCTGCTGACGCGGCAGGAAGCGGTGTATCAGCCGATTTACCAGCGCATGTCACTGCATCTTGGCGCAACGCCCGACATTGAAGATTCGCTGATTCCGACCGATGAGCGGCTGAAGCGCGTGGGCAAGGGCGCGGACGATTTCGGGTTGCAGGAGCTTTACTTTCAGTTTGCCCGCTATCTGCTCATCAGCTCGTCGCGCCCGGACGGGCTGCCGGCGAATCTGCAGGGAATTTGGGCCGCAGGCATCGACAACCCATGGGGTTCGAAGTGGACCATCAACGTGAATGCGGAGATGAACTACTGGCTGGCCGAGCCCGCCGGACTTGGTGAGACCATGCTGCCGCTGATCAACCTGATCGACATGGCGCGCAACCCCGCGAGCGGAACGGGAACGCAGGTGGCCAAGGACTACTACGGCGCGCGCGGCTTTGTGATGCACCACAACACCGATCTGTGGGGCGACTCGGAAGCGATCGACATGTACCAGTCGGGCCTGTGGCCGATGGGCGGCGCATGGCTTTCGCTCAACGCGTGGGAGCACTACGCCTACTCGCTCGACAAGCGCTTTTTGCGCGAGCGGGCGTGGCCGATTCTGCACGATGCTTCGCTGTTCTTCCTCGACTATCTTGTAGACGACGGCAGCGGACACCTGGTGACAGGGCCGTCGGTTTCTCCTGAGAACACCTATCGCCTGCCCGATGGCAGCAGGCACTCGCTGGCCATGGCGCCGACGATGGACATTGAGATTTTGCGCGAACTGTTTACGCGCACGCTCGATGCGGGTCGCATTCTAGGCGAAGACCCGGCGTTCCTGAAGCAGATAGAGGACGCGCGGAGCAAGCTGCCTCCGTTCGAGGTGGGCAAGCTGGGACAACTGCAGGAGTGGCAGAAGGACTACGACGAGTCGGAGCCTGGACATCGCCACATCTCGCATTTGTGGGCTCTGTATCCGGGCACGCAGATCTCGCTCGAGCATACGCCGGAGCTGGCCGAGGCGGCGCGCGTCTCACTCGAGCGGCGGCTTGCGCACGGCGGTGGACAGACGGGCTGGTCGCGCGCCTGGGTGGTGAACTACTGGGATCATCTGCATGACGGCAAGCAGGCGTATGAGAGCCTGCAGGTGATGTTCAGTCAGTCCTCGTTCCCAAATCTGATGGACACGCATCCGCCGGGCCTGTTCCAGATTGACGGCAACCTGGGTGCGGCGAACGGAATGCTGGAGGCGCTGGTGCAGTCGCGCTGGACGCCAGAGCAGACCGAGATCGAGCTATTGCCGGCACTGCCTGCGCAGTGGGCCGACGGCTCCGTCGAGGGAATCCACGCGCGCGGCGGAGCGGTGCTGGACATGCACTGGAAAGACCAGAAGATTGAATCGGTAAAGCTGCACGCAACCAGCAACGGCACGGTTCGCCTGATTCTGCCGAAGGACGAGACCATTGCGGCAGTCCACAGCGCGGGAAAGGCAATCGCGGCCAAGGATGGCGTGATTCACATGACGAGCGGAGCAACGTACACCATCAGCTTCCGCTAAAACCTCAAGCGCGAGCCGGGGAACTTTCGTTTCCCGGCTTGCGCAGACGGGTCATCCACTCCCTTGGCCCGTGGAACCGGCAAGACTCGGTTGCGAGCTTGGATGCTTCTTCGAGAGCCTTGTCCAACGCGTGACCCATCGACAGGTAATAGCAGAACGCGCCGTGCAGAATGTCACCCGCTCCCATGGTGTCGACAACGCCGACGTTTTCGATGGGCACAGTTCCGCGCTGCCCGCCGAAGATGAATTGGATCGGTTCCGGTCCTCTGCTGATGGCGATGTTCGTGACGCCACGGCCTTGCAGATACGCGACCAGCTCTGGTTCCGTCGCACATCCGGGCGGCATGAAATCCGCTGAGCAGATGGCCGTGTCGACGCTCTTCAGCAGTTCGTCCGCGCCTTGCTTCCAGCTTCCGCCATCCAGAACAACCGGCATTCCAAGCGCGCGGGCAGCACTGGCCCAAGCCTGGCAGGCCTGCATGTGATGGCCGTCAACCATGACGACTGCGGCTTGCCGGAGCAACGGCTCATCGATCTGCGCGGGAGGTGTGCTTATCCGCGTGGCGTTGGCTGAGACGACGTTGCGTTCGCCCTTTGCATTCACAGTGACCGAGGAGATGGCCGGCGTCTGGTCAAAGTCAGGATTGAGATCGATAAGCTGGACGGCGTTGCGCCTCATCTCATCGGCGACGATGCCGGCCAGCGGATGAGTGCCTACGGCCGTGACCAGAGTGGCTTCGCCGCCAAGATGCGCGAAGGCGATGGCTGCATTCGCAGCCGGTCCGCCGGCGTAAACGTTTTGGCTGCGCGCCGCAATCTTCGTGTTCGCCGAGGGAAACTCGTCAACCCCGTAAACGATATCGACGGTCGAGAGCCCTACAAAAACGCCGCTTGGCACGGGTTGTCCTTTCTGCAAATTGCCCCGCAGGTATTGTATTGCCGCCAGGGAAGCGGGCCGGTCCATACTGAATCTGGAATTGCGGAATAGTTCACGGCGCAGGTGCAAAGCAGTCATCCATGGTCAGTTCTTTTTGACCAGCAGATTCGCGGCAAAAGTAAATGAGGGCTATTGAAATGTTCCGCCCATGCTCATCGGGTTCAGACCGGAGAGAAACTTCTGTGCTTCTGCTGTAAGCAGATCGTAGTTAGCTTCCTTTGAGGTGCCTGCGTGGAGTCGATCGATCCGGATCATGATTGGTATCGGGTGTTCTGCCGTCGCACTGAGTTGGTTGAACTGCGGCTTTACGAAGAGGAATCCGAACTGCTGATTTGAGGAGCTACGCTGGAAAAGCAGGCACGACTTCGATGTGCAATCAGCACTCACCACAATGCTGTCGGTCACTCCGTCGCTATAGAAGCCAATGTTCATCTCGATAGGCGGTCCCTGCGCTACGGAGAATGTTCTGGTGGTGAGGATGTCGGCTTTCTGGCCGCGCGCCAGCCAGCACGCATTGGGATCGTGAAAGATCTTCGCCACCCAAACACCAAGGTAAACTTCATCCGATCCTGGCGCGGAGTAGGCAGCGCTCTCCTCCACGGTCAGGCCACTCTGTTGCTCGTACCATGCGCGGCTGAGGGCGAAGCTGCCTACCTGCCTGGGCATGAGACCGATGGAGGGTATGGCCGTGGACGATCTCTGCGGCCGGTATCTGAGCGCGGACGAAGGCAGTGAGAGAACCACCGCAAGCGCCAGCACAAAGGCAACGCACTTGATTGCTACCGCGCGAAATCGCGGGGTGGGCCGACGGTTTTCTAACGAGTCTTCTTCCGCCGGAGAGCCGGGACGCCGGTTTGCGAGGCGCATGAAGATGAACATTGCCACCAAAAACAGGCAGGAGCCGATGCAATAGTCCGCCCACTTGGCAAAGCCCTCAAGCGCGGGATGACCGAGCGCAAGCCGGTAGTACACCACAAGGACGCAAAGCCGGATGAAGTTGAAGAGATATCCCAGCATGGCCGCGCCAAAGACATAAGCCGCCCAGCGGACCAGGGAGACTCGCTTGAGATAGCCGAGGATGAGCGCCACATACGCCATGGTGACAGCGCCGCGAATTCCATCGCAGCCGGGCGCAATAAACATTCCGAATTTTGGCGAGAACATGAGGCGCAGTTGCGGTGTGGTGGGCGTAAAGCCGATGAGAGTGGCGAACGAGCGCGCCACCTGGGCTGAAACGGTTTGCAGAGGAATATCGATAAGCGTGCCCACTATGCCGGGAACCGGCTTGGACAGCAGCAAAAGGCAGATGGGAAACCACGCCTTGCGACCCACGCGGGGGCCGGCAAACAGCAGAACAATGCCGCTGCCGTAGATGAACACAGGCACTGAGGCAGGGACAAGGGAGAGACGCGCATTGCCGATGAACGCCTCGATCAGACTGCTGTCATGAAGTGTGCTGAGCAGAAACGCCAGTGCAATCACCGGCAAGCCCCACCATGTACCACGCAGCTCCCAGCCGGATTGCCGCCATACACGCAGCGTGAGAAGAATGCTGGCAGGGGGAATCAACATGCCGATAGAACGCAGTGGATCTGTGGTCCACAGTGTCCAGAGACTGCCAAGCACTTGATAGATTCCAAGACATCCAACAGCGGCGAGGACCGCAATCGCGCACCAGATAAGAAGAGCCGCAGTCGAAGGCTTGAGCCCAGCCGTTTCCGCGGATGACGCTGGCGGGATTGCCGCATGTTCCGGAATCGGCGTCACTATGCCATTGTTGAGCATTAATCCAAAACCTTTCGATAGACTTTTCGAGAGAGCCGCGGCTCGTTCTCTTCATTATCGCCGCGCAGATATGCGCGCAAACTCGGCGGAGGCACAATGCCAGTTACTTTGGTGGCTTGGCTTGCACCGGCTCAAGGCGCCTGCGGCGGCCCGATCAATGGGGTCTTTACGGGCGCGGCCACGCCGATGAACTCAGTAAGCGAGTTGGCGGCAGAGTTTGCAACCCAGAGATTGCCGCTTGCGTCGACGGCCACGCTATACGGGTGGCCCAGCGCGGCATCGGTACCGAAGCCGGCGGCGGGCGAAAGAAAAGTGCCCGGCGCAGCGCTCGACGCGCCGCTCAGTTGAGAAAGGGAGTCGCCCAGAAAGTTGGAAACCCAAACGGTCCCCGCGCCATCCACGGCAATTCCCTGCGGACGATTGACGCCGCCACCGGTCGCCGCATTCAGCGCCAGTGTGCCGCAACTGTTCACCTCGCTGATGCTGTTGCCGTAGTAGTTCGCCACCCAGACGTTGTTGCTCTGGTCGATGGCGACGCCGGATGCGCCGTTGCAATTGCAGTCGTAGTTGGTGACCTGCGAGCCATCGAGCGAGATTTTTGTAATGGGAAGCAGACCCGACTGGTTTGCCACCCAGGCGTTGTTGCTTGAATCCACGGCCACGGCCACGGGCAACGCGAGAGAAGTTCCACCCCAGCCAGCCGAGCTGGACAGCGGCGCGCCTGATCCGTTCAGCAACGTGACCTTCGCATCGCCGTAATCCACAAACCACATATCGCCGTTGGGGGCGGCCGCCACCGCGGTGGGAAAGTTGATTCCTCCGCCGGTCAGTCCGCTGGCAAGCTCCTGGCCCGTGGCGCTGAGTTCGGTCACATTGCCCGAGCCCTGGTTTGAGGTGGTTTGTTGATTGGCGATCCACGCGTCGCCCTGAGCATCGAGCGCCATGCCGTAAGACTCGTTGATGCCGTAGCCGGTGATGCCCGCGGGAAAAGCAGGCACGCCGGCGGGCGAAAACTCCGAAACCGCGTTGAAGTAACTTGCCACCCACACATCTCCCGTTGCCGCAACGCTGACCGTTGTGGGCGTCGACATGCCACCGCCGGTGATGGTGTTCGCGAGCATCCAGTCAGGGGGCGCGGCGGTGAGCGCGGGGGAAAAAGCGGGGCTGGCCGCCGCCAGGGCATAAATTGCCGCTACGTTTGCGGCCGGAGAGTGCGCAATGTTGAGCGCCGCATCGATAGTGTTGGTAGGGGCAGCGTTCCCTGTGACAGCGGCATTGAGCAGCGTGGTGCAGGCCGCGCCGCCGCTGGAACCGGAACAGGAAGCCAGGGCGTTGGCGAGCGTATTCAGCTTTGTGGTGGGAACCGCGGCGGTGGATGGATTCCCCGCGCCGGGCGAGGTGCCTGTAGCGGCATTGGCAAGGCTGTTTGCCGTTGCAAACGCATTGTCGAGGCCCTGAACATTGGTGCAGGTTGAGCCAACATTGCCACCGCTGGACAGGAACGGCGCGAGCGCCCAGACGGCGGCGACCGTGGTAACTTCATCCACAATAAAAGTGCTTCCTGCGCCGATGCTGCCGCAGGTGCCGATGGCGGTCATCAGCCAGAGAGATGGGCTAGAGCCGGAATTGCCAGGCTTGCCGCCCTTCGAGAGCAGATAGATGGGAGTTTGCGCGGAGGGGCAAGTGTATCCGCCCGGAATGGTGAAGCTACCGTCCAGGCCGGTCGTCGCCGCGGTTGACAGCGCGGTGGGCGCCGAGCCATTTCCGCCGATCCCCGCCGCATACAACTGTACTGAGGCTGCATCTAAAGGCTGCTGCTGGGCAAGTACTTTCCCAGCCAGAGACACGCCTGCAACCGGCGTTCTAACCGGGCACGAAACGGAGGCACTGGATGTGGGTCCAGCGCTGCAACCGGTTTTTGTTGTAGTGGTGGTGCCTGAATTGCCGCCACAGCCGACGGTTGTCACCACAGAGATTGTGGCGGCGATAGAGATAAGAGCGCGGAGAACCCTGTTCATCGGCCACCGATTCGGGGAAGTGGGCGAGATCGGTTCTCTCGGGGCAGGAGTGTTCTCAATTCGATTCGATGTCCTTCGAAAGCGCGAAGAGACCGTCTGCGTAATCCTCCCCATTCCCAGCCTGCATCGATCCCCCGGATCTTTCACCTCGCAACCGTGCTTCGTTCCCGGAATTCGTGAAGTGCTTCGACGCCAGGACTCTGGCGTTTGCCGGCAACCCGCCTGCTACTTATCCCGCTTGCGGTTGACTCTCCACGTGGTTGCCAATGCGCCAGCGCCAGCCACCAGTGCCAGGACGACGGTTGGGTCCTCAGGGGAATCGACGCATCCAACTACGTCCGATCCATCCGATTCCTGTGCGCGCAGGCGGGGTGAAGTGGCAAGCATGAGTGCAAATCCAATGACAAGAAGCATCTTCTTCATGTTTACGATCTCCTCGAATTCCTATTCAGGTGTTCTTGATAACCGGGCGTGGAGCGAATGACTGCGCATGAGCGGGCACTGTTGCGCCCGCTCATGGGGAAGGGCTACGGCTTGTTAACGGCCGCAGTGCTGTACGGAGTAATTAGGTTAGCGACGACTGGCGTAACAACCGGTGCGGCTGCGCCAATGAACTCGGTAATTGGGTAGTTGGCAGCTCCAGCGCCTGTACCAGACACCCAAACGTTGCCCGAGCCGTCAATTGCCAGGGCTCCAGGCTCACTCAGACCGATGGGGCTGGTGATGCCGCCATAAAACCCGGTTGAAGTGGTGATCGCTGTACCCGAGGAGTTGAACTCGCCGATGCCGGCGTTGCCAAAGCTGGCGACCCAGACGTTGCCGTTGCCGTCGACAGCGACGTAAAACGGTTCGCTCAAACCTCCGCCGGTGTAGCCCGTGCCGCTGACCGCCGAACCGTTGGAGGCGTTGAATTCGCTCAGGAAGTTGTCTGTGTCATCTCCAACCCAGACGTGCCCTGAACCATCTACCGCGAGCCCATAGGGGGCATCCAGTCCACCGCCCGTAAAGGGCGAAGAGCCAAAAACAGCGTGGGTTGAGGCGGTGTAGGCGGTGAGCTCGTTTCCACCCCGATCGGCGACCCAGATATGGCCTGCTGCATCCGCAGCGATGCCTTCAGGCTCCGAAGTCGCGCCGCTGGCTACGTAGCCAGTGCTCGTGGATACGGCAGTACCGGCAGAACTGAACTCGCTGACAGAGCCGGCGAGGTTCACCGGGGTTCCGTCAAATGCGTAACCTGGGTTGGTCACCCAGACATTTCCTGTAGCGTCGAGTGCAATCCAGGCGGGAAGGTTGAGTCCGCCGCCGATGAAGTTTGCGCCTGTTTGTCCATCGGAAGCAATCTTGCTGATGCTGTTTCCGGACTGGTTTGTGATCCAGATGCTGCCCGTGGAGTCGATGGCAATTCCATTGGAGCCGCTAAGAGTGGCCCCGGCTGCGGGATAGCCTCCTGAGCTGGCCAAGGTGGCAGCGGGGCTCAGCGCCACACCTACAGGACTGAGCTCGCTCAGGTTGCTGCTCGCGTTGCTGCAAGTCCACAGATTGCCGGACGCATCGACCGCGATACCGCGCGGGTAGTTTATTCCGCCGCCGTTATATTCGACGACGAGCGTGAAGTCATTGGGCGCCGAGGCCAGCACCGGCGAGAAAGGCGCCGGGGATGGCAGCTGGCTGTACAGAGAAGCAATGTTCGCCCAGGGGTTGTGGGCAATGTAGATTGCGGCCGTTGCCGTATCGGTGGGCGCCGTGCCGGACGTGCCGGCGGATTTGGCTCCCAGCACCGCACTGCACTGGGATGAAGAGCTACCCGTCGAGTTAATGCACCCGGCCAGAATATCGGCCAGCGTGTTGATCATGCTCGTCGGCACCGTGCCATTCGATCCCTGTGTTGTAGTTGTGGCTACGCCGGTTCCCAAAGTCTCAAGAGTCGCAATGGTATTGAACGCATTCGCCACTCCGGTTGCGGCCAGCGCCGTGTTCGAACTGGAGATGTGAGTCGCGTCGGTCGCGTACCCGGCCAAAGCATAGGCCGTCGCGACAGTCGATACCTCGTTGACAATGACATACGGGAGCGATGCGAGATCACTGCAGGTCCCTAGCCCAGCCAGAAGCCCGGCTGCCGAGTTGGCCGCAGTGCCATTCGCGTTTCCGCCAACCGAATACAGATAGACCTGGGAGGACGCGCTGGGGCAGGTGTAATCGGCGGCCACGAACGAGAATCCGCCGGACGCTGTGGTCTGCACGTAATAGTTGGTGCCGTCCGAGACCGTGTCCGCGGAGCTTTTCAAAAGCGACGTAGAAGCCTGGCCATAGTTGACGGTGGATACCGCATACAGGTAAACATGCGCGCCGCTGATCGGCTGTCGCCCACCGTGGACCATGCCCTTCAAAGGCACACCGTCAATCGACGATGGGGAGATGAGCATGCTGCCCGAGCAACCGGAGAGAAGAAGTGCACACGATAGCGACGCAATCGCCCATGAAATACGCACGGAGAAGCTCCTTTTTCGTTTGGTCATGACCTGATGTGTGGGGCCGCAAACTTAGCCGTCTTAAGGCTACGAATTGAATTGTCCAATCAACGCTGCGTTCTGTATATCACCCAAAAGTGAATAAATCAATTTGACTTGTTCAATTCTGAGGATTTACAAAGTTCTCGAAGAGTAACATTCATTGAGATTTAAAACAATGGCGACTTGGTCATCTAGTTGGAAGTACCAATACCTTACTGGTAGTTACCTAAGATTTAGTACAACCTCACACGAAGTGGGCATATCCCTCGTTACATTTAGGATTCATGCTGATTTGACCGACTGGTTAAAGAAACCAGTCTCCCCCGCTCAATTGGGCAGAAATGAAGGCGCAAAAGTGAGCGTCCTCAGGGCAAATTGAAACCCTTCAGCTTGCACCAGAAGAGGGGCAAAAGCGGCGGGTAGGCTGATGCGGGAGGTGGGAAAGCTCCAATGCCGGGCCTAACTTATGGGCCTGGATTCTCTTGTCCAGATCCATGGCCGGTGCGCGGGGGCGAGTAAGATGATCGTGAAGTGAAATGATCAATGGGCTGCGTTCGGTGCTCCCTCAGGTTGCGCAGGACGAAAACTACGATTCCACTGCCGGCAACGGCGTGCAAACCACCAGCGGCGATGAACCTACAATAGTTCTTATTTCCTGAATGACCGATAGCCAGCGCAATCGAATTCTGAACGAGTGGAACAACACCCGCGCCGATCTGCCCGACGTCTGCACGCACCAGCTTTTCGAGCGGCAGGTAGAGCGCGATCCCGAGGCCATCGCCGTGGCCTGCGGTGACCTTTGCCTCACATACGGAGAGCTGAACCGGCGTGCCAACCAGGTGGCGCATTTTCTTCGCAGGCAAGGGGTGGGACCGGAAGTGCTGGTGGGCGTTTGCCTGCGGCGCTCGCCGTTGCTGGTGGTTGCGCTGCTTGGAGTTTGGAAGTCGGGCGGCGCCTATGTCCCTCTGGATTCCGCGTATCCTGAAGAACGGCTGAGCTTTATGGCAAGGGACGCGGGAGTGCGCGTCTTGCTTACCGAAGACCAGTGCAGACATTTGTTTGCGGCGGCAAATTCCAATGTGGTTTGCCTCGACTCTGATTGGGCGGCCATTGCCGAGGAAAGCGAGGTCAATCCCGAAAGCGGGGTAACGCCGGCAAACCTGGCGTACGTCATGTATACCTCGGGGTCGACGGGCAAGCCCAAAGGCGCAATGATCCTTCACCGCGGATTGGTGAATTATCTTTGCTGGGCAATTGGCGCGTACGGCGTTCAGCCGGGGGGCTCGGTTCCGGTGCACAGTTCCATCTCCTTCGATCTCACTGTGACCAGCCTTTATCCCGCCTTGCTTGCCGGCGGTCAGGTGGAGCTGCTGGCAGAAGACGTGGGCGCGCAGAACCTGCTGGCCGCGCTGCGCCGCCAGAAGAATCGCACGCTGGTCAAAATAACTCCTGCCCACCTTGAAGCACTGAGCCTGCAACTCGGCAGCGATGAAGTGGCGG
>CAYZVG010000025.1:0-15820 GCA_964481595.1 uncultured Occallatibacter sp.
GCCATCTGGTCGCTGGGGCAGGCGATGTTTACCAAGTGCATTGTGGTTGTGGATGAAGACTGCGACGTGCAGAACGTGGCCGAGGTTGTGCTGCGCGTGGCCAATAACATCGATCCCGAGCGCGACATCCAGTTCACGCTCGGCCCTGTGGATTCACTGGACCATGCAAGCCGCCTGCCTAACTACGGCTCGAAGATGGGCATTGACGCGACGCGTAAGTGGAAGGCCGAAGGCTTTTCGCGGCAATGGCCGGCAATGATCGAGATGGACAGTGCGACCAAGCAGAAGGTGGACGCGATCTGGGCTAAGCTAGGGCTTTAGAGAGCAGAGCTTTCAGCCATCAGCTATCAGCTATCAGGTTTCGGCTATCAGGCTTCTAGCTCCGGAGAACCTGGTCTCAGTTGCAGAGAAGAATCTCGGCGTGCTACCGCAGCATCGACAGTTACCTGCACTGGCTCAACAACGGGCTGCCGTTGGCGCAGGAATGCGTTTAGGGGAGATTGCGCACTGCGCACAGTTGCTGGTTGGGAAGGGTTGAGGTGATGCGCCCCACCCTTCAAATTAAAAAATTGCATATGATTTGTGGTATTCCTACTACAGTTTCTATAGAGTCCACAAAGCTTTGCGCGCTACCTGTGCGATAGGAAACAGGCGAGAGATCACGCCTATTCAATTCCTGAAGATATGAATTGCTGCGATAAGCCTCTGGGAGTAGAATTTTGGGACAAGAAAGCCCGCCTGATGGCTGGGCACTTGTGTTTCCGATCTCTTGCGCCGGGTAGCGCCTGCCGATAGCTTGCAGCAGGAGTGTGCGCCATGGCGATAGAATGTCTTGAGTTTCCGTCTACCGAAGTAGCCGTTTCCGAGGAAGAGAAGATGGCCGCACCAAAACCAACGAATGATTGGAAGGGTTGGCTCGCTTTGGTCCTTACCGCACTTGGCCTGGTGGGTGGTGCGAGTTGGGGCATAGAGCACGAATTCTCGGAACTTGAAAAACACCTCGCCCGAGTTGAAACAGCAGTACGTGTCATTGGTGCAAAACAGGGCGGCGATACCCAGACAATAGTAGACGAAGCGCTCAAGGTGGCAATGAATGATTCAAAGGCGGGGCGCATCGGTGGGGCCAGTTCCGTTCTGAGCATTGCGAATCGTCTCCTTGAAGAGCAAAAGGAGGCCCACGTAATACAACCCCAGCAAAATTTCAATATCGCGTTGGAGCATTACCAGTTGTTGCGGGATGTTGCGCCGCTTAAAGAGGCAGCGCATCATGGCTTGATCACGCTGGCCGAGTATAGAACCGAGACCGTAGACTCTCCGCCGGGGGGGGCCTACCTTCACATCGGCTACATGAAGAGGATTGGTTCTATAACCTACTTGAGTGATTCATCTGTGGTCGGTCCTGATGGCCTCAATACTGGTGGAGGCGAAACTGATATCGATAATTTTATCCTAAAGAATGTTACATTTACGAATGTGACAATCGTCTACAGGGGCGGGCATCTTTCCATGCAAAATGTCCGATTCATAAATTGCAAATTCCTCGTTCCAGAATCGCCACATGGTGACCAGTTGCTAGATGCAGCAATCAAACAAGAGACAGACGCCCAGATTGGCTAGCAGGTCAACGACCCAGTCACAGGGCACTGCTGGGCGGAGCCGGTGAGCGGGTCTGCTATATCTAGAAATATGTGCCGCATCTTTTCACGGGCGGCGGCTGGCGTTCTTTCCCGGACCGCTGCTTTGCTACGTCTCACCACTGCCCTTCCGCCGATTGCTGCTCGATTCTCTCTGATAGCTGCTGCGCTCGTGCCGATTGCTGCTACGCTGCCGCCGCTTGCCGCCGCATTTGCGCTCGCCGCCTCTGCAACTTCGCTCACTGCGCAGCAGGCGCCGGACAACTTTCGCTGGGTCGATTTTCACTCGCAGAAGGACCAATCGGAGGTGGCGTGGGTGACGCGGTCGCTGGCGGTGGAGGACTGGACGGCGATCCGCGAGATTGCTGTCGAATACGACGCGGCGCTGGTGGTGACGACGAAACGGGCTACGCCGGAGTCGGCGGCCAATGCCGATACGTTTTCAATGTGGAGCGCCTCGCTGACGACGCACGCGGTGACGCCGCTGGTGACGGGCGTGAATCTGCGCTGGCTGGATTGGATGCGCTTTGCCGATGGCGCTCCGTATGAGCTGGCGATTGTGTACGACAGTTGCCGGGAGTGCGCGGCGAACACCTACTTTACCGCGCTGCACTACGATCTGAAGCGCCATGGGTGGACGGCGCGCTGGATCAACGGCGGGCAAGGGGTTCCGCTATGGAGCGCGAACAAGCCGGCGGGCGCGGAGTGGACGCAGGCCTACGCGGCGTTTGCCGAGCCGAATGGACGGGAGTTTGTGGCCACGTGGAGCCACTTTGATTACGCCAACAAGAAGCCCTCGGACGATGTTGTCTACCGCTACGATGTGGATCCGGTGAGCGGGCTGGAGCGCGGGCTGCCGCTGCTGGGCAAGGACGCGGATGCGATGGAGCTGCGCATTTGCCAGGCGCAGGGCGGGGTGGCGGATTTGGCGCGCGGGCAGGACTCCGCGCTGTGCCAGCGGATGACGAAGCCGGCGGAGGATCGCAAGCCGGTGACGACGCCTCCGGCAAATAATCGGGGGCAGTCGGCCGAGCGGCGCGTGCGGTAGCAGCGGTCACGGTATTCGACTGCGGCGGTTAGGCGCGAGGTGCGCCGATTCCGGGTTCATCGTATACTGGCGCTATGTCGATTGTGCGCAACGTGGCCGGGATTGCCAAGGGGATGAGCATCACCTTCAAGGAGATGCTTGAGCCGACGCAGGTGGAGAATTATCCTGACGGGCCGGGGCCCTTGCGCGGAGCGGTGTTCGAGCAGCGGTTTCGCGGCGCGCACGTGCTGCAGCGCGACGAAAACGGCCTGGAAAAATGCGTGGCGTGCTTTTTGTGCGCGGCGGCGTGCCCGGCAAACTGCATTTACATTGAGGCGGCGGACAATACCGCGGAAGTGCGGATCTCGTCCTCAGATAGGTTCGCCAAGGTGTACAACATCGACTACAACCGCTGCATCTTCTGCGGCTATTGCGTTGAGGCTTGCCCTACGGATGCGATTACGCATGGGCATGGCTTTGAGCTGGCCACGCTGAACGCCACCAACCTGGTAATGCGCAAGGAAGATATGCTGGTGCAGATCGAAGCGCTGACGGCGAAGTAAGGCTGGAGACGCGCGGATGGTTTGTGTACCAGTGCCGCGAGCCTGTAGTTTACCGAAAGAACAACCGCAGATTCTTCACTCACCACCCCCAAACTGGAAAACGTTTGGGGCCCCGTTCGTTCAGAATGACAGCAGATTTTTTGTGGGGATTTTTGGATGCGGTGCGGGCTAGGATGCGCCGAGCAGGCCGCGGGCGCGCATTTCTGCGAGGACGCGTTCGACCTTCCAATCGAGCGCGCCTGCGCCGTCGACGATGAGATCGGCGACGGCGGCTGAGGGGCGCACGTAGAGCACGCCGGCGGGACGCACGGTGGCCTGGTATTGCAGGCGCACGGACTCTGGCGTGCGGCCGCGCTGATCGACATCGCGCTTGAGGCGGCGCTCAAAGCAAAGCTCGTCGGGTGTATCGATGTAGACGCGCAGATTGTAGTGAGGCAGCAGCTCGGGATAGTGGAGCGCGAACAGCCCTTCAACGAGGAGGAAGGCTGTGGGGGTTACGCGCTCGGTAATGCCGGAGACGCGTGTGTAGGTGGCGAAGTCGTAGATGGGGCGCTCGATGGCCTGGCCGCCGGCGAGGGCCGCGACGTGGGCGGCAAGCAGCGGAATCTCGATCATGGCGGGGTCGTCAAAGTTTTGGCGCGCCCGTTCGGCGAGGGGCATGTGGCCCAGGTCGCGGTAGTAGCTGTCGAGATGGAAATGGATGCCGCCCAGGGCATGAGCAAGCTCGGCGGCAAGGGTGGTTTTGCCCGAGCCGGAGCAACCGGCAAGGCCGATGACAACTGGCGGAAAAGGCAGACGGGGCAGGTTGGGGGCTGGCTGCGTGCTCACGATTGCGTTTCCACCGTGGCGGCGATTGCCGGAGCCAGCCGCTGGAGCAACGCGGCGAGTTGACGCTCGACACGCTTGCCGGTTTCAGAGACCTCCTGGTGGCTGAGCGGGGTTTTGCTTAGGCCGGCGGCGAGGTTTGTGACGCAGGAGATGCCGAGCACCTGAATGCCCATGTGGCGGGCGACGATGGTTTCAGGCACGGTAGACATGCCGACCAGTGTTGCGCCGAGGGCGCGGAAGGCGCGAAT
The DNA here is from genome assembly GCA_964481595.1 of uncultured Occallatibacter sp. Lineage (GTDB taxonomy): Bacteria > Acidobacteriota > Terriglobia > Terriglobales > Acidobacteriaceae > Telmatobacter. The sequence continues at coordinate 4,301 of CAYZVG010000025.1, forward strand.
CTCAGCGGGGGTTTCAAAACTGGGCCCCGGCGTGGCGAGATAGATGCCTTCTTCGAGCGCGAATCCTTCATCGGCAGCGGCTTTTTTTGCGAGAGTGCGCAGGCGCGCGGAGTAAGCCTCAGTCATGTCAAAGAAGCGCAGGCCGGCATCTCTGTGTACGGCGAAGCGCGGCTCGTTGGGTCCGGTGAGCGGGTTCCATCCCATCAGGTTGATGTGGTCGGCGAGCGCAACAAACTGGCCCACGCGGTAGCCCTCGCAAATGCCGCCGGCGGCGTTGGTGAGCACGACGGCTCGAATGCCGAGCATGCCCAGCACGCGCATGGGAAATGTGACCTGCTGCGGGGTGTAGCCCTCGTAAAAGTGCACGCGGCCCTGCATCACGGCTACCGGAACGCCGCCTAACTTGCCGATGACGAGACGACCGGTGTGGCCTTCCACGGTGGACTGCGGAAAGTGCGGGATGTCTTGGTAGGGCACGATGAGCGGATCGGCGACAGCGCCGGCAACCTCGCCAAGCCCCGAGCCCAGCACGATGCCCACACGCGGAGTGAGCGCTCCCATGAGCACTCGAAGGTACTCTGCCGCTTCAGTTACTTGATCGTAATCAGTCATCGCGATTTCCCCGAAAGCATCCTCGACATTCTACAGGGCAGCGGGAGTTTTGTGTTGTCAGACGAGCTGCCAGTGCTCGGGAGAGATGGTAACGGTGGCGCAGCCCATGACGTAGTTGAACCAGAAGTGCTCCGTGGTGAGGCTGGCGAAGAAGCCTTCGATGTTGTGCCTGCGTGCGACTTGCGCGATGAAGTCGCGTGGCCCGTAGAAGAGCGTGAAGAAGCTGTCCCAATCTACAGTGATGAGGAACGATGCGTCGGCGGGCATGAGCGTTCCGCGCGTGGGGAAGGGGATTGCGCCGTTTTTGAGGGCGGCGACGCTCAGGCGCTGGACTGGATCGACGGCAGGAAACTCCGGGACATAGACCAGCTCTGCGCTGTCGGCATCGTCGAACGCGGCAAGCAGATCGGCTTGGAGCAGCGGTTCGAAGCGGCCCTCGGTCGGCATCCACACGGCGTTGGATTCGAGATAACGCTGCAGTGAGTTGCACGCCTCGAAATCGCACGCTTCATCGCCGATGGAACGAATGGAGGTGAGCAGCGCGTGGTTGAGCTTTGCGCAGTTGCCAAGGCCGGTGCTGCTGGCCACCTGGGTCCATGGGACCTTTGTGCCGAGCGCGAGAATCTGCTCGTCGCCGGGATAGGTTTTTGTAGTCTGCCAGGCCAGCGCCTCGGGCACGGCAATAAATGGATGCAGCGCGACGAAGACCGACTCAAAGCGGCCGTCGTAGGCCTGGATGAGGGGCGACTCGTAACGCGGATAAGTGAATTGCTCGTAGTGCACCGATCAGAATAACAAAGGCGGAGAGCCGCGATTTGTGACGCGCGATGGGGCAGAATGGAAGAGGAGGTCCCCGGACAATGTGCCGCAACATACGAATGCTTTTTAACTTCGATCCTCCGGTGAGTGAGAAAGAGATTCGCGCCGCCGCATTGCAGTTTGTCCGCAAGGTGAGTGGATTTAAGAAGCCTTCGCGCGCAAATGAATTGGCATTCAACGGCGCGGTGGAGGAGATTGCGCAAGCGTCTGCGCGGCTGCTGGCCGCGCTTGAAACTACAGCGCCGCCGCGCAGCCGCGAGGACGAAGCGGCAAAGGCCAAGGCGCGCAATGCGCAACGATTTGGAAGGCGGGAGCAGACGGCATGAAAGAGATTGTCGCGGTCATTTTCGGGTTGGGACTGGGCGGCAACGCGCTGCTGTTTGTGCCGCAGGCGCTGGCCGTGTGGCGCAAGAAGACGGACGAAGGTGTTTCCCTGGTCACGTTTGGCGGATTCAGCATATTGCAGATGGTCGGGATTGTGCACGGGTACTTTCAGGGAGATATGTCGCTGCTGTTGGGCATGGCGGCGAGCCTGCTCACATGCGGCACGGTTACAGTGCTCACCATTTTTTATCGCGTGAAACGGCTGCAGGCCGAGGGACGCTGAGGCGCGGCTTATGGCTGTTCTGACGGGCTGGGAGAAGCGGAAACGTCAAGATCGACGAAGGTGTCTGCGCTTTGCGGAGTTGCCGGCGCGTAGCAGTTGCCGTTGGGCGCGTAGTTGGCCGGGCACTTCGCTGTGAACTGCGCGCGGCGCGGCGATTGCGCGTACTGCCAGACGAGCGTGGACGGGGCCAGCTCCGGGGTGAGTGCGGCGGCGAGGGGCGGGGCGGCGAGCGTGCATCCCGGCGCGGGTGGGCACTGGTCATTGGCGATCCACAGCTTGATGTGGGGCTGCGCGCGGTCTGGCTGGACTGTTTCTCTCTGGACAATATCGCGCGCGGTGCTGATTGCGGCTTCGCCGCTTTTCACGTCGATGGCCGAGCAATAGACTCCGGCACGCGCGCCGGCTGCGCGCACGGCGCTGGCCCACGCAAAGATGTATGCGGCCTGCTCGGGCAGCAGGCCGCCGCCTTCTTCCTGATCGAGAAAGATGAGCGTGTTGCGCGCGAATCCCTCGCGCAGCGCTGCGGCTGCGGCGGCTTTTCCGTCAGCGGTTCCCAGGGCCGCAGGGTCAGTGGATTTAAGTTCCGCGTAGAGGCGCCCGTTGAACAGCACCAGAAAGCCGAAGCCGTGACGCTTGAGCAGCGCGCGCTTGCCGGTCCATGTGTTGTGTTCGAAGCCGGGAGGATTGTTGAGCCAGTAGCCGGTGAAGCGGAAGTCCTTGCGGAGCGCGGAGAGCGCGGCATCGCTGGGATAATCGTCGCGGTCAAAGCCGACATAGGTTCTTCGAGGGGCCGCGTTCTGCGCGGCGGCGAGCGTGGCACAGAGTAGGGATAAAGCGATGATTCGTGCAATCCCACCCTTCCACAAAAAACGTGGGAGGATGGGGCACCCGGCGATGATTCGTGCTATCCCTGGTCTCAAAATCGAGACCAGGGGCACCCACTTTCTGTGGTTGATTGAGAAGTGGGCAAACAGCCGTGCTATCCCACCCTTCCGCAAAGAGCGCGGAAGTATGGGGCACCCTGTATTGAATGCTTCTTCGTAATGCATATCGCTCAGCCCAGAAAAATTCCGGCGATGGATGCGGAGATGAGGTTGGCCATGGTTCCGGCAAGCATGGCGCGGACGCCGAGCTTTGCCAAATCGTTGCGGCGCTCGGGAACCAGTGCGCCGATGCCGCCGATCTGCATGCCGATGGAGCCGAGATTTGCGAAGCCGCAGAGCGCGAAGGTCGCAATGGTGAAGGAGCGCGGCGAGAGCGCTGCTTTTTGCGCGCCCAGCGCGATGAAGGCGATGACCTCATTGAGCGCCATGCGCGTGCCAAGCAGATTGCCGATGGCCATGCAGTCATGCCAGGGCACACCGATGAGCCATGCCACTGGCGCGAAGGCGTAGCCAAGAATCTGGCCGAGCGAGCCGGGAACCCAGGGCAGGCCGCCATGCACCCATGTGAGCAGCATGTCGAGCAACGCAACCAGGGCGAGAAAACTGATGAGCATGATACCGACGTTCATGGCTAGCTTGCCGCCGTCGATGGTGCCCCGCGCGATTGCGCCGATGAGATTTTCTTCGGCGTGCAACTCATCTTTGGGGATGACGACTTTGCCTTCGGTGGCCGGAACCTGGGTTTCAGGGACAAGCATTTTTGCGATGAGGATGGTGCCGGGCGAGGTCATGATGACGGCGGAAAGCAGATGACGCGCCTCGACGCCCTGTGCAATGTACATGGCCATGATGCCGCCGGAGACATGGGCCATGCCGCTGGTCATGATGGTCATCAGCTCGCTGCGCGTGGCTTTGGAGAGGAAGGGACGGATGGTGAGCGGCGCTTCGGTTTGTCCCATGAAGATACTGGCCGCAACGTTCATGCTTTCCGCGCCGGAGATGCGCATGGTCTTGAGCATGACCCAGGCCAATGCGCGAATGACAATCTGCATCACGCCGATGTGGTAGAGCACGGCGAAAAACGCCGAGATGAAGATGATGGTGGGCAGCACCTGGAAGGCGAAGATTGCACCTTTGCCGGCGGGGAGCAATGCGCCGAACGCGCCGGAACCGGGCAGGCCGAGCTCGCCGAACAAAACTTTGGTTCCGGCGAAGGTGGCCGAGAGCATGTTGGTGACGACCGCGCCGGCCCAGGTCATGAGCTGCTGTCCGTAGTCAAAGCGCAGGACGAGGAAGGCGAAGCAGACCTGCAGGCCGAGACCCCAGAAGATGGTGCGCCAGCGGATGTGTTTGCGATCGGTTGAGCCCAGCCACGCCGCCAACAGCACAGCCAGAATTCCCAGCAACCCCGTGAATCGAGCCAATGCGGTCTCCTTGAAAAACAGCTTTCAGCTCTCAGCTGTTAGCTTTCAGCTTTCCAGTTGCAGATGAAAAAGATGGATGTTCGAAAAGATCGAATCTGTTTATGGATTAAGTTACAGCATTGCCGCTGAATTTGCAGCGGTTCTTAAATGATCTTCTGCAGATTCGCGCGTGAAGATGCGGCTGACGAGCGGAATTTTCCCTGATGGCTCGGCGGAGATTTCAATCGCTGCCTTCAGAATCTGGACGGGCTCGACCAGCATCTCTGTGGTGGTGGCGTAGAGGGTGGCCAGCGGCTGGCCTTGTTCGATGCGTGCGCCGAGGCGCGCGTGAAAAACGATGCCGGCATGGGGATCGACGGGCTCGCCGGCTTTTTCTCGGCCTGCTCCGGTGCGCTGCACGGCCCAGCCGAGCGCGGTTGTATCCATTGTGGCGACAAAGCCGCTGTGCCACGCTTCGACGACGGCGGTTGCGCCGGGTTTGTGGAAGGCGGCGGGGTTGTCGAAGACGGAAACATCGCCGCCTTGTGCATGAACCATTTCGAGAAACTTGCGGAGAGCTGCTCCGTTGTTGAGAGCGGCCTCAGCGAGCGCGTAGCCGGCTTCAGGCGTTGGCGCTGCGCCGCCGAGATGGACCATCCAACCGGCGAGCACGAGCGACAGCTCGCGAAGATCTTCGCTCTCGGCGGGGCGATTGCCGTGGAGCAGTTCGAGGCACTCGACCAGCTCAATCCAGTTGCCGGCCGCGGAGCCAAGGGGCTGGTCCATGCAGGTCATGAGCGCGACGGTGCGTGTGCCCGCAGCTTCGGCAGTGGCCACCATAAGGGCGGCGAGGTAATCGGCGTCTTCGCGCTTGCGCAGGAAAGCGCCGGAGCCGGTTTTTACGTCGAGCACCAGGGCATCAAGGCCGGCGGCGAGTTTCTTGCTGAGTATCGACGCGCAGATGAGGCCGGGGCTTTCGACTGTCGCCGTGCGGTCGCGCAGTGCGTAGAGAACGCGGTCGGCGGGAACCAGGCGTGGCGTCTGGCTGACGATGGAGACGCCGCAGTGGTTGAGCACATCCTCAAATTCTTCGAGAGAGATGCCGGTGCGGAATCCGGGAATGGCTTCAAGCTTGTCGAGCGTTCCGCCGGTGTGGCCCAGGGCGCGGCCGCTGATCATGGGCACGGTGAGGCCGCAGGCGGCGGCCAGGGGCGCAACCAGAAAGCTGGTCTTGTCGCCGACGCCGCCGGTGGAGTGCTTGTCAACGCAGACGCCGGGCAGGCGCTCTTTGGCGACCTTCTCGCCGGAGTCGCGCATGGCGAGGGTGAGGGCGCGGGTTTCATCGAGCGAGAGGCCGCGCAGCCAGGCGGCCATAAGCCACGCGGAAAGCTGCTCGGGTGGGATTGCGCCGGAAGCCGCGCCGTTGGCGAGGAAGGCGAGCTCGCGCGCGTCCAGTGCGCCGCCATCGCGCTTTTTGCGAATCAGATCGATGGTGTGAATGGGGGTGGGGGTGGTCATCGCGATGGAATCCTCAAAAGGCCGACAGAAGAATTATCGCAAGGCGGCGCGATTACGGCTACATGTCGAAGGCCATGGGCAAGAGTTCCGAGAAGGTCATGGTGCGGACGCCGTCTGCGGACTGGAAGATGACCTCTGCTTGAGGCGAGGCGAACTCGGCTAGCATCTGGCGGCAGGCTCCGCAGGGCGAACAGACCGCGCGGTTGAGGTTGGCGACGGCGATGGCCTGGATGCGAATTTTGGGCCCTAAACGGGAAACGGCGGCGACCAGGGCCGAGCGCTCGGCGCAGATGGTGAGGCCGTAGCTGATGTTTTCAACGTTTGTTCCGGTGACAATCTGGCCGTTCGAGAGCAGCAACGCCGCTCCAACGCGGAAGCGCGAATAGGGCGAGTAGGAGTGTTTAGCCGCTTTGCGCGCATCGGCGAGCAGGGTTTTGAGCGGCTGCGGGGCGGGGGCTGGACTGGATTTTGTCTTCATTCCGTTCACCACGAGATTCCGTTCACCATGAGCAGGATCGAGATTTGAGGCTAACGTATTTGCGGCTGGATGTACACAGCAGTGGGTGGGCAAGGGGGCGCGTGCGGTGAATTGGAACTCTCTAACCGCGGCAGGCGAGAGCAGCGTGTCTTCATCCCTCAAGTTGCACTCGATAGAACCGATAAACGCATAGAGTGCTTGCCAAGCCGGTGAGCCGAAGCAGCGGCCGGCTGAATGAGGGTTCGTAATGGATGAGTTGACGAGGGAGTTTTTGATCGAGAGCCAGGAGGGCCTGGACCGCATGGAGCGGTGCCTGACCGATCTTGAGACACGGCCCCAGGATGCGGAGTTGCTGGGCGAAATCTTCCGTTCGGTACATACCATCAAGGGGACCACGGGCTTTCTCGGGTTCAAGCGGCTGGAGAAGCTGGCGCACTCGGGCGAGAATTTGCTGGGTCTGCTGCGCGACGGCAAGCTCTCGGCCGACCAGAATCTGATTACCGGACTCTTGCATCTGCTGGACGGACTGCGCTCGATTCTTAAGTCGATTGAGACCGTGGAGGGCGAGGGCGAGGGCGACGACTCGGCGCTGATTGCGCAACTCGAACAACTGCAGGCTCCAAGTGCAGGCTCCAGCGTGAAGATTCCAGTACAAGTGCAACAGGCGGTTCATGCCGGGGCAGCTCCGCAAGCGGACGCTCCGATTCAAGCGCCTGCGCCCGTACAAGCAGCGGCGCCGCCGCCCCCGCAGACACCGGCAGTAAAGCCCGCCGCCGCGGCACAGATTCCGCAGCCGGAGCAGGAAGCGGCCAAGGCGCGCAGCCAGACGCCGACGGCTGCTGGCAGCGCGGCTGAGAGCACGCTGCGCGTCGATGTGATATTGCTGAACCGCATGATGAACCTGGTGGGCGAGCTGGTGCTGACGCGCAACCAGGTGCTGCAGGCCACGGCAGCCGATCCGAACATGACGCTGCTGACCCGCCGCCTGGATATGGTGACGGCAGACCTCAGGGAGAGCGTGATGAAGGCGCGCATGCAGCCGGTGTCGAACATCTTCTCGAAGATGCCGCGCATTGTGCGCGATCTTTCGCAGTCGCTTGGCCGCCGCGTGCGCTTGCAGGTGGAAGGGCAGGACACGGAGCTGGACAAGAGCCTGCTGGAGGCCATCAAAGACCCGCTGACGCATGCGGTGCGCAACTCGCTGGACCATGGCATTGAGCCGCCGGAGGAGCGCGAAGCGGCGGGCAAGGACCCGGAGGGCACGCTGAAGCTGCGCGCCTACCAGGAGGGCTCGCACGTCATTATCGAGGTTTCAGACGACGGCGCGGGCATCGCGGTGGAAAAGGTTCGCCAGAAGGCGATTGAGCGGGGCGTGATTTCACCGGATCGCGCGGGGCAACTGGGTGAGCGCGAACTGCTGCAACTGATCTTTCTTCCCGGATTCTCAACCGCCGCCGCGGTGACCAACGTGAGCGGGCGCGGTGTAGGCATGGACGTAGTCCGCACCAACGTGGAGAAGATCGGCGGCAAGGTGGAGATCGATTCGCGGCAGGGCAAGGGCACCACGCTGCGGTTGCGTATTCCACTGACGCTTGCGATTATTCCCGCGCTGATTGTGCGCAGCCTTGAGCAGAGCTTCGCGCTGCCGCAGGGCTCGCTTTCAGAGCTGGTGCATGTCCCGCTGGAGCAGGCCGACAAATCCATTGAATGGATTGAAGGCGCGCCGCTTTACCGGCTGCGCGGCAATCTGCTGCCGCTGGTATTCCTTGATCGTCTGCTGACGCCGGGCGGCGCGCGGACGAGGTCTGAGGCGCGCGACAGCTTTATCGCCGTGCTGGATGCGGACGGCCGCAAATTCGGGCTGGTGGTGGACGGGCTTGCCGACCCGGAAGAGATAGTGGTGAAGCCGCTTTCAGCGGTGCTGAAGGGCATTGGCCTTTACTCTGGCGCAACGGTGCTGGGCAATGCGGATCTGGCGTTGATTCTGGACCCTGGATCGATTGCGACCAAGGCGGGCGTGACCGTGGTGACGCGCGAAGAAGGAGCGCAAGCCGCGGCGGCGGAGGAGAGCGTGGACGCGGCCAAGGGCGTGGAGTATCTGCTGGTAGAGGTGGCCGGGCATCGCGCCGCGGTACCGCTGGCCGACGTACTGCGCATCGAGCAGTTGCCGCTTTCGCGCATTGAGTACATGGGCTACCGGCCGGTGCTGAACTTTGAAGGACAGCTGATGCCGGTGGAGGACTCGGGCGGCGTGCTGACGGCGGCCGAGAGCGCAGGCGCGGACGGCCAGGAGGCGCAGGTGATCGTAGTAGTGTGCCGCGAGGGCAATCGCCACGTGGGCATTGCGGTTTCGCATGTGCTGGACGTGGCCGCCGGCGCCGAGTTGGTGGAGGCTGGAACCCGGTTGCGCACCGAGGGCGTGACGCTACTGAAGGACCGCGTGACGGGAGTGGTGGGTCTGGGCGCAGTTGCGCCGCTGCCCGCGGCCGATGGCGCTCCGGCGGAATGGAATCAGATTGCGGAGAGCGTGGCATGAGCACAGCGGCAGTAATTGGGAAGAGCGAAAAGGCGGCGGCGCTGGCGGAGATATGTTCGGTGCGCCTGGGAGAGACTTGGTTTGGCGTACCTATTACGCACATTCTTGAGATTGTGGGTGGAGCGCGGCCGCAGCCGGTGCCGTTGGCGCCGGAGTACGTGGGGGGACTGGTTCACTACCGCGGCGACGTGCTGACCACGGTGAGCCTGCGCCACTTGCTTGGCCTGCCGGCGAAGGAGGGCACGCAGGACATTCTGGTTCTGGATTCGGCCGGCGGGTGCTTTGGGTTGCTGGTGGATGCGGTGGGCGCGGTGCTGACGGTGTCGCCGTCCGATCACGAGCCCAATCCTTCAACCCTTGACCAGCGCCGCAAGGCGATGTTTGCGGGAGCCTACAAGCTGAAGGACAGGCTGCTGGTGATGCTCGATCCCGATCGGCTCGATCCGCTGCGGCTCAGCCTGGCCCAAGAGGGCCACTAAAGCAGTGAGACGGTGTTGGTCCGCGGTTGGTCAGTAAGGAGGAAAATATGCGAGCACTCATTGTCGACGATTCCCGCTTTGTGAGGGGCTTTCTGCGCGGCTTGCTCGAGCAAAAGGGAATCGAGTGCGAGGAGGCTGGCGACGGCCAGGCCGGCCTGGATCGTCTGCGCGGCGGCGCGCCATTCGATCTGGCGCTGCTGGACTGGAACATGCCGGTGATGAACGGTTTTGAAATGCTGACGCAGATGCGGGCTGAGGGCTTTAACGAGACGCGTGTGCTGATGGTGACGACCGAAGCCGACAACGATTTTATTCTGCGTGCATTGGACGCGGGCGCCGACGAGTATTTGATGAAGCCATTCGACCAGGATGCTCTGAACGAAAAGCTCGCCATGCTCGGTCTGGTGGAGGCGTAAACGATGGCCGCTGCAGGCCGGACCCGAATTCTGATTGTCGATGACTCCGCCGTAATGCGCAGTTTGCTGCGCTCGGTGGTCAGCTCCGATGCGCGGCTTGAAGTGGCTGGCACGGCGGCCGACGGCGCGTCGGCGCTGAGCAGTATTGCCCTCGATTGCCCCGACCTGATTCTGCTGGATGTGGAGATGCCAGTAATGGACGGACTAGTAACACTGCGCGAGCTGCGAAAACGCGGGAACAGAATGCCGGTGATCATGTGCAGTTCGCTGACTCAGCGCGGCGCACGGGTGACGATTGAGGCATTGGCCGGTGGGGCGTCGGATTACGTTGCCAAACCCACGGGCCAGTCTGGCCGCGAGGCCGCGGTACGCGCGCTCACGCAGGAACTGATTCCCAAGATTCACGCACTGACGCGGAGGCCGGCGGGTGTTGCGCTAGCCGCGACGCCGCAGATGATTCCCGGGCTGGGACGCGCTGCCGTGCTGCCGTCGGCGGGAGTTGCTCTTCGGCCGCAGCCGATTACCGCGGAGCCAACGGTTGTGGCAATCGGCGTTTCAACCGGAGGACCGGCGGCGCTGGACGTTCTTCTGCCAAGGCTTCAAGCGGGGTTTCCGCTGCCCGTGCTGGTGGTTCAACACATGCCCGAAGTGTTTACAAAGATACTCGCCGAGCGGCTGAGCGGCCGCTGCCACATGCCTGTGCGCGAGGCTGCCGATGGCGAACCGGTGCGCGCCGGAACCGTTCTGATTGCGCGCGGCAACTGGCATATGGAAGTGCTGGCGGGTGCGCACATGGGCGCGCCGCCGACGATCCGACTGAACCAGGGGCCGCAGGAAAACCACTGCAGGCCCGCGGTGGACGTGCTGTTTCGCTCGGCTGCCGGCGTTTACGGATCGGGAGTTCTGGCGGTGGTACTGACCGGCATGGGGTCCGATGGATTGAACGGCTGCCGTTTGATTCGCGAGCAGGGAGGAACCGTGCTGGCGCAGGATGAAGCATCGAGCACGGTGTGGGGAATGCCCGGCGCGGTGGCGGGCGCGGGGCTGGCGCACAGGGTTGTTCCGCTGGATGCGATGGCGCAGGAGATTCTGCGCTTGACCTCAAGGACAGGCAGCGCGGCACGCGCTGGATTTCAATTTCAGCGACAGGCGGTGTCGTAATGGAAGCAACTACTACCGCTGTAGATTACGGCTATCTGCGTCAGCTTATCTTTTCGCTCTCGCAGAACGTGCTCGATCCGTCACGCGATTATCTGTTTGAGACGCGGCTGACCAAGGTTCTGCGCAACCAGGGCATGAGCCGGCTAGACGAGCTGGTGCATCATCTGCGCACGCATCGCGATCCCGTTCTGGAGCGGTCGGTTGCGGAGGCGATGACCATCAACGAGACCAGCTTCTTTCGCGATGCGCGGCCTTTTGAGCTGCTGCGCACCGATCTGCTGCCGAAGCTGATTGAGGCTCGCCGCCACACGCGCAGGCTGCGTTTTTGGAGCGCTGCCTGCTCGACGGGCCAGGAGGCGTATAGCCTGGCGATGCTGATGCTGGAGCATTTTCCCATGTTGGTGGGGTGGGATATTCGCATCGAGGGCACCGACATCAGCGCAGATGTGGTGGAGCGGGCGCAGAGCGGCAAGTATCACCGCATCGAAATCAACCGCGGCCTGCCCGCGCGGTTTGTGGTGCGCTACTTCGATCACGTGAACGAAGACTGGGTGGTAAAGGCGGAAGTGAAGAAGCATTGCAACTTTCGCCAGGCGAATCTTTGCGC
>CAYZVG010000026.1:0-15734 GCA_964481595.1 uncultured Occallatibacter sp.
GGTCCATAAAGTTGGCCGTCGACATGTAGAACTGCCACAGATTCTCGGCCTTCCATGGCGTCAGCGCGTCGGGATTGACCGCCTTGATATCGGCAAACGTCATGATCGTAAGCATCTTCAGCATCTGCGGGCTGCCGATCTTCTCGCTGAAGGCGCGCACGTTTTCCATATCGAAGATGTCGCGCCGCATCGCCGCCGACATCTCCAGGTGCAGCTTGATCAGCCGCAGCACGGCCTCGCGTTCTTCGGCGTCAAAGTCCAGCCGCGCCAGAAATGCGTCGGCCAACTCCACGCTTTGGCCGGCATGCTCGCCGTTGCGCCGCGCCTTGCCCGTGTCGTGCAGCAGCAGCGCCAGCAGAAACAGGTCCAGCCGGTCAATCTCCGGCAGCAGTTGCGCCAGCCTGTGCTCAAAGTCGTGCGTCGGCTGGCGCAGGCTGTGCACGTTATTGATGGTCAGAAAGGTGTGCTCGTCCACCGTGTAGCGGTGGTAGCTGTCGCGGATCACCAGGGCATCGATGCCGTGGAACTCCGGGATCAGCATCTCCAGCACGCCCAGCGCGTGCATGGTCCTCAGCGCGTGCGCCGCGTGCGGTCCCAGCAGAACCTCGCGCAGCGCATTCCACAGGTACGGTCCTTCGGGAATGTGAATGGCCAGAACCGGCAGCGCGTCGGTAATCCGGTCTTCGGCGGCCTGTGACAGGGTGTGGCCGTGCGTGGCCATCAGCGAGAAGATGCGCAGAATGGCGCTGGTGTCGTTAAACTGCGCCCCCGGTTGAATGTCGATCCGTCCCTGGTCCAGCAGAAACTCGGTGCCGGCAATCGGCGTGCGCCGCCGCCGGAACTGGCGATAGAAGCTCACTGGGGCCGGCAGATGCTCCATCAGCAAAACCGCACGGCGATACACCACCCGCGCGTGCCGGTAATAGGTCCGCATCCAGTACGAAGGGTCGGCCGTGCCCCGCGTCTCCAGCCCGATTGAGAGAGCAGCCGCTTCGTCCTGCGACTGCCAATCCAAAGTACTGTCGTCGCGCCCATGCCTGAAGTGCAGAAAACATCGCGCCGCCGCCAGAAAGTCGAATGCTGCCTCCGCATCGCCCCGAGCGCTCTGGAAGACGCCGCCGCGCTGCCGCGGCCATTCCTTGGCCTCTTTCAGGTGGAACAGAACCGCGAACCAGACCGCCAGGTGATAATCGCGCAGCCCGCCGGGGCAGTCCTTGATGTTGGGCTCCAGGTGGAAGATGGTGTTGCCGAACTTGGCGTGGCGCGCCCGCGCAATCTCTCCCAGCTTTTGCGTAATCAGTGTCCACTCGCTCAGGAAGAGCCCGGGCATAACCACCTGGTGCAGTTGCTGGTACAAGGGAAACTGCCCGGCCAGAAAGCGGCGGTCGATGGTGGCCAGGGTGAACTCAAGATTGTCCGGGTCGAAGCGCCCTGCTTCTTTCATGGTGCGCGAAGTGGGGCTGGCCCGCAGCCCGATATCCCACATCCCCTGGATGATCGACCGCACGGCCTCGCGCGACTGTTCTTCTGTGCGCTCGTCGGCAAAGAGGAATAGAACGTCGATGTCCGAGTAGGGAAACAGGTCTTTGCGCCCGTAACCGCCCAGCGCCAGCAGGGCCGCGTTCACGCCCGGCATCTCGGCAAATGCGCGCCGCCACATCTCGATCAGGATGCGGTCCACAACCGCCGAACGGCGCCGGATAGCCGCCGTGCCATCGCCGGTTCGCTCGCAAGTCTGGCGCACAAGCGCCATCTCCCGCAGATACTGCTCCCGAAGATCGTCAACCGCCAAAGCGACTGGATTCATAGATAGTTGTACGTGGCTCGCCGAAGCAAAAAAGAATGTCCTACCAGCATAAGCGAAGTTTTGTGCCCGAGCGAAACTTCATGCACAAAACGTTGCCGATTGCTGTCGGGCCCGGCCGATGGAATTTAATCGACAGTGTAACACTTGAATTTAGCAGTGGCCCGCCAATTCGCCCCCCCCGCTCGAAGAATCGTCGAGGCCAACCCCGCTCTAACCCTTCCGTGTCATCCCCACGCGCGCGGCCCTGGGTTATGCTCATGGATGCAAACCGTCAGGCATCCCAACGGCTGTCAACCAAGTCCTGGGTTTGCCCTGGGCCCAGCAACCCGGCTGCTCATTTGCGCCGGGAAATGAGAATGATAGAAATCGGCGTGCTTCAGCCGCCCACAGGCCAGGTTTGTTGTTCAATCACCTCCGGCCACGCTTAAGGGCGGCCGCGGCTTTGTCGGGGAGGGCGTCATCAGCGAACGAATGCGATTGGGAGACCTGCTCATTGAAGCAGGGTTGGTTACCCCGGAGGACGTGTTCCGGGCTGTCGATCGGATTGTCACTCACGGCGGTCGCCTTGGCGACAACCTGGTGGCCCTCGGCGCAATCGACAAGAATGTGCTGGAAGCCTTTATCCATCGCATTCCCACCGAGCCGCTCGACATTCCCGCCACCGGCCTCGACGATCTCGAACTCCTCAGCCTGCTCATGAAGCTCATCTATATGGGCCGGCTCGAGTCTTGCCGCCAGTTCATTGAGGGCATCAAGCTGCCTTATCCCATCGTCAGCGAACTGGTCCACATGGGCATCGACCGGAAGCTGCTGCGCGCCCTCGGTTCCCGCGACTCCGATAGCCCCCTCGATCTCAGCTACACCTTCACCGATGAAGGCAAGCGCTGGGCCGTCGACGCCATGGAGCAGGTTCGCTATGTCGGCCCGGCCCCGGTCAACCTCGACGACTTCACCTACCGCGTCAATCTGCAGAAACTCACCAACGAGGTGGTCACCTTCGACCGCATCCGCACCGGCCTTGGCCAGCTCACCTTTGAGGACCACATCATTGAGCAGTGCGGCCCGGCCATCAACTCCGGCCGCGCCATGCTGCTCTACGGCCCTCCCGGCAACGGAAAAACGTCGGTCGCGCACTCGCTGGGCTCCGTCTTTGCCGACGTCATTTATGTGCCCTACGCCGTCTCCGTCGAAGGCGAAATCATCCGCGTCTTCGACCCCAGCATTCACGTGCCCATCAACCGTCCTGACGACGCAAAAGACAATGGCGCCATCTCTTTCGTACGCGCCGCCGAGCTCGATACCCGCTGGGTTCCCTGCCGCAGGCCCTTTGTCGTCACCGGCGGCGAGCTCACGCTCGACATGCTCGACCTGCGCTACGACGAAACCGCCCACTTCTATGAGGCTCCGCTCCACGTCAAGGCTCTGGGCGGCTGCTTCGTCATCGACGACTTCGGACGCCAGCTCGTGAGCCCCACACACCTGCTCAACCGCTGGATCGTTCCCCTTGAAAACCGCGTCGACTACATGAAGCTGCACACCGGCAAAAGCTTCAGCATTCCCTTTGAGGCGCTGGTCATCTTCTCCACCAACCTGGAGCCAGAGGACTTGATGGATACGGCCTTCCTGCGCCGCCTCCCCTACAAGATCGAGGTCGGCGCGCCAACCCCTGAAAACTACAAGCGCATCTTCGAGACTGAATGCAAACGCCAGGGAATTGGTTTCGAAGACCAGGTCTACGACCGCCTGATTGACAAACTGGTGAACGAGAAAGGCCTCGAACTGGCCGCCTATCAGCCCCGCTTCATCGTCGACCAGGTTATTGCGACCTGCAAATTCATGAGTCAGCCGGCGCACTTCGAGCCCCGCTATGTTGACTACGCCCTGGACAACCTGCGCGTTCACCGCAACAGTCCGTCCAAAAACACTACCGCCAGCGTCTAGCGCCTGTTATTAACTTTCGCGTGGCGTTGCTGTGCCGCAGAGAGTCAACAGACGCAGAGATGACAGGGCCCCTCGAAAGGGGCCCGGCATCTCCATACTTGCTTTTGGACTTACAGCGCTGTTTCGCCGCGCTCGTCGTTGCGGATGCGGATCGCTTCGTCAACCTTGCTGACAAAGATTTTTCCGTCGCCGATGCGGCCGGTGCGGGCTGCGCCAATAATCGCCTGGATGGCTTTCTCTTTCAAATCGTCCAGAACCACCAGTTCGATCTTCACCTTGGGCAGAAGATCGACCGTATACTCGCGGCCGCGGTAAAACTCCGTGTGCCCTTTTTGCCGGCCGTGGCCGCGGGCTTCCAGAATTGTCATGCCTTCAATGCCTGCTTCCAGCAGTGCATCCTTTACTGCATCCAACTTTGAGGGCTGGAGAATTGCTTCTATCTTTACCATACAAAAAACGCCTCGTTCGATAGCCTAACAGGCCCGGCCTCCGGTTGGCCGCATAGCCGGGAAAGTTTTTTAGGCCTCCGGAAGAATAACCGCAAAGATTCTTCCGGAGCCGGATAAATTTAACGTCTACGAATTGAAGTCGTAACCCTCTTCGCCGTGCATCGACAGGTCGAGTCCCGCCGCCTCGTGCTCTGGAGAAACCCGCAGGCCCACCAGCTTGTCTACCACCACCAGCAGCACCAGCGTACCCACAATCGACACGCCCCAGGAGATGCCCACGCCCGCGGCCTGGTTCAGCACCTGGCCCCAATGTCCGTCCATCGCGCCCGTTGCCATGTCTTTGCCAAAGGCCGGGTTGATCAGCCGGGTGGCGAACAAGCCGGTCAGCAGCGCTCCCAGCGTGCCTCCCGCTCCGTGTACGCCAAACGCGTCCAGCGAGTCGTCGTACCCGAACATCGTCTTTACCCTGAATACCATGAACGGGCAGAACAGCCCGGCCGCCAGCCCGATCAGCAGGGCCGGGAACGGCTGCACAAACCCTGAAGCCGGGGTAATGGCCACAAGTCCGGCCACGCTGCCTGAGATTGCGCCCAGAGCCGTCGGCTTGCCGTTATGAATCCATTCCGCCAGGGTCCAGCCCACCGCCGCCGCAGCAGCGGCAAAGTGCGTGTTGATAAAGGCTGAAGTCGCCAGCGGACTGGCGCCCAGCGCGCTGCCTGCATTAAACCCGAACCACCCCACCCACAACATGCATGCGCCAATAAAGCTCAGCACCAGCGAGTGCGGCGTCATCTGGGTTTGCGGATAGCCGATCCGCTTACCCAGGTAAAGACAGGTCACCAGCGCGGAAACTCCGCTGGTAATGTGCACCACCGTGCCGCCTGCGAAATCCAGCGAGGGAATGTGCCCGCCGGTCGCGTTCAGCAGTCCGCCCACGCCCCACACCATGTGCGCCATCGGGCAGTAAACAAAAATCGACCACAGCGACAGGAAGATCGCCATCGCGCTGAACTTTACCCGCTCGGCAAACGCGCCTGTAATCAGGGCCGGCGTAATAATGGCGAACATGAGCTGGTACACCATGTAGGTTTGCTCTGGAATGGTCGTTGCGTAGTCGGGATTGGGCGCCAGCGTCACCCCGCGCAGAAACAGGTGCTCAAATCCCCCGATAAACGCGTTGCCGTGCCCAAACGCCAGCGAGTAGCCGCAGACCGCCCAGATGATCGTCACCAGCCCCATCATCGCGAAGCTCTGCATCATGGTGCCCAGAATGTTCTTTCTCCGCACCAGCCCGCCGTAAAACAGCGCCAGGCCCGGTCCGGTCATCAGCAGTACCAGCGCGGACGAGGTAAGCATCCAGGCGTTGTCGCCCGCCGATTGCGCACTCGCGCTGGCGGCCTGCGCGGCGTCCACCGCCTTTTGCAGCGCGGCAATCTGCGCCTGCGTGGCCGGCGCCGATGCCGGCACCGCGGCTGCCGGCGCTACGGCTGCGGCCGGCAGTGCACTGGCCAGCAAAATCAAAGCTGAAAGAAGATACATTCGTACTGTGCGGCTCGTCATCGTTTCCAGGCTCCATTGGGTTCATCCACGGGGCGGGGGCACGTGGACGTCGCAAGTTTATGATTTTTCGCCATCATTCCGCCTGCCGTTGCCGCGCGGCACAAATTCACGCATGTCCGCAGGCGGCCGCTTGGCAGCATCCGGTTAGCCAACGCCAGAAGGTATGATTGCGCTTTCAACGTATTTTCATTGAGGCCGCTCGGTGAACGCAAGCATTTTTAGATTTTCCTTATTGCTATCTCATCCGCTGCATGAGAAAAGGGCCAGTTCTGCCCCGGCAGAGGGCGAAAGGGCATCGGTGAAGGTTGAGAACCTCGCGCGATGGGCGCAAGTGCTTACCCGCGTCTTTTCACGCTCATTGCTCTGCGCTTTGCAACTCGCCGCATTGGCCTCCGCCCAAACTCCGCACCCCGCCGCCTGCCGCCGCGTCGAGCTCGCCGGCCAAGCCAACGCCGGCGTCGAGTGGCGTCAGCCGATCGGCCAGGGCTGGGTGTTCCGTCTCGTTCCCATCGCCGCCGGCTACACCGGCTGGGACCTCGTCGTTGACCGCACTCCAGGCGCTGGATTCCCCGACGCGCTGCTGCTGGCCACCCCGCCTTACGACTCCATCAACGAGCATGAGATCGGCACAACCTACGGTCTGCGCTCCCAGGACGCCCTCGGCTGGAATCCGCGCAGCTTCCGCTTCCTCACCGATCCAGCGGTCTTTGCCTCTGCACAAAAGCTCTACCGGGATGTTCATTCCGCCGCGCCCTCGGTCTCCAATTCGGCCGCGCAAACGCTGCTCGCCCTGGCCGCCCATGCCTCTGCCGGCCAGTTCCGCATCCTCGACGCGCGCATTGTTCCCGGCGCGGCCGACCCCGCCCCCTTTGCGCAAGCCTGGGCATTGCGGGCGGCGCGCACCCCCCACACCATCGTCCCCAACGCCCCTCCCACGCCCCGCGGCCGGCTCGAGTGGATCCGCTTCTCCATTACCCTCCGGTTCCCGATCAACTGGAATCCTCCCGCCCCGCTCGAATCGAAAATCACCCCCTGCGAATGATGGCGCTAGCGCGGAAATTGGGTCGCTGCGGCCCGCCGCACCTTTTTTTCGGGTGGAACCCTTCGGAACTGAGCATTCTCGGCAAAAGATCTTCGCCAATACGTGCAATTCGGCTCACTCCAGACAATTCGACACGGGTTATAGTTAATTTATGGCCGTGTCCGCCGAGAAAGACCGCTACCTGTTCGGCTCCCTTGAGAGCAGCGCCAAGAACCGCGCCAAAGTTTTCGAAGCCAGCTACGGTATTGAGGAGCCTGAAGGCATCTTCCTCACGTCCATGGATTACGCCGTTAACTGGATTCGCAAGAACTCCGTCTGGCCCATGACCTTTGGCCTGGCTTGCTGCGCCATTGAGATGATGTCGATGGGCGCCAGCCGTTTTGACGTGGCCCGTTTTGGCGCGGAGGTCTTCCGGCCCTCCCCGCGTCAGTCAGATTTGATGGTTGTCGCCGGCCGCGTCTCCCATAAGATGGCGCCGGTCATCCGCCGCCTCTATGACCAGATGCCCGAGCCCAAATGGGTCATCTCCATGGGAGCGTGTGCCACCTCGGGCGGGGTCTTCAACAACTACGCTCTGGTGCAGGGTGTTAACCAGATAGTGCCAGTCGACGTCTATGTTCCCGGCTGCCCGCCACGCCCCGAGCAACTCATTTACGCAATTACGCTTCTACAAGAGAAGATTCAACGGGAGCGCCGCAGCACCATGAAGGTGCTCAACGTGGAGTGATCTCTTGCGCGTCCGTTTTTGTGGACCGGGTTTTTGTCCCCTTAAGAATCGGCTCTGAGGCGGAAAAGCCGAGGCGAAATTCCTGTTAATGGGGTGTTACAAACGTCGGCAACTCGTTCAAAAAAAGGTGTTCTGGGGCTTTCTCGCTATGCTAACTTCTTTAAGAGTGCTGTTTGGTGTCTAGGCATCATTGGGTCTGTGCGGTCCAATCACGGATCGGCTTATCGACCCACAAACGGCTTTTCCCATTTGTTTACCAGTCTTACTGCGGAGGATAATCGCATGTCTGCTTCTAGTTTCAAATCTTTGAGTCGGGTACTCATCCTGGCCTTGGTCGCCTTGGTTCCAGTCGCGCTTGTAGCGCAATCGGCACCCACGGCACCCAAGACTGCATCGTACGACTATGCTTCTCGTTGGGATATCTTCGCCGGTTACAGCTACCTGGCCCCCAAGGGATCGGTCACCAATTCCGACCCCAGCCTGGTTGCTCCGGTGACTGCCAACTACAACGCAGTCAACGTCGGCGGACTCTTCAGCGTCGCGTACTTCTTCAATCGCTACGTCGGCGTCCAGGTCGAGTACGGCGAGCACAACTGGGGTGGGCAGTCGAACCTTCCCCCCGGAACTCCCGGTTCCAACTTCGGCACCCACGGCAACGACGACGGCTTTAACACCGTCGGTGGCGGCCTGATCGGTCGCTTCCGCGCCGGCAACATCACCCCGTTCATTCACGGGTTGGTCGATGCTGCCCAGGTCAATGGCCCTTACTTCCAGGCCAACAAATGGGGACCCGCTTTGACCGCTGGCGGCGGCTTGGACTATGAGCTGCCCTGGTTCGATCATCACCTTGCCTATCGTATTGTCCAGGCTGACTATCAGTACATGCACGCCGATTTCGCTTCAGGTGGTCGCGCCAACATCAACGCCGCCCGCCTGAGCACCGGCATCGTCTTCCACGCCGGTTCCATCGCGCCGCCGCCGCCGGTCACCCTGGCCTGCTCCATCGCGCCCACCTCGGTCTTCCCTGGTGAGCCCGTCACGGTAACCGCTACGGCAGGCAGCCTGCTGCCTAAGCTCAATGTCATCTATTCGTGGAGCGGAACCGGCGCCTCTGGCAACGGAACCACCACCACCATCGCTACCACCACCCTGGACCCCGGCAGCTATACCGTCACGGGAACAGTCAAGGAAGGGAAGCCCGGCAAGGAAGGCCTGAAGCCCGGCCAGTCCGCCGACTGCTCGTCCTCCTTCACCGTCAAGGCATTTGAGCCGCCCACCATCAGCTGCTCAGTTGCCCCCACCACCATCAAGCCCGGCGACTCGGCCACGGTAACCGCCACTGGCGTTAGCCCGCAGAACCGCCCGCTTACTTACACCTACACGGCCACCGGCGGCACCGTCACCGGCAGCGGCACTACGGCTGCTTACTCCTCCACCGGCGCACCTACCGGCGATGTGGGCATTACCTGCAACGTCTCTGACGATAAGAGCCACACGGCCAGCGCAAACACCAGCCTCACCATCGTTGCGCCTCCTCCGCCGCCGGCTCCCAAGACCCAGGCCCTCTGCTCCATCAGCTTCTCTACCGACGTAAAGCGCCCCACGCGCGTCGATAACGAAGCCAAGGCCTGCCTCGACGAAGTCGCGCTCGACCTGCAGCGCCAGGCAGATGCCAAGGCTGTTGTCGTAGGTGAGTCCAACGCCAAGGAGAACGATCTTACCGCCAAGCAGGAGAAGATCGCCGAGAAGCACAAGAAGGCAGTTGTTGTGCACTTTGCTCCGCAGCGCGCCGTCAACGCCAAGGACTATCTGGTGACCGACAAGGGCATCGATGCCTCGCGCGTCAGCGTCGCCACCGGCACAACCGATGGGCAAACGGTAGAAGATTACCTGGTGCCCGCCGGCGCAACCTTCTCGAACGACGTAACCGGCACCACGCCAGTCGACGAGACGGTCACCAAGGCTGAAGTCCGCAAGCCGCTGCCTGAACGGCATCACGCAGGGCACAAGAAGGCTGCTGACGCCAAGTAACCCTGCCGGTCTCAACTGGCAGCAAACCAACCGGCCGGCTCTTCCATCCAGCGATGAAAGAGCCGGCAGAAGCAAAGCAAGACTGTACCTCCGCATTCCTGCCAGGGCTGACCGGTAACCCGGTCAGCCTTTGGTTTTCTGGGGCGTTCTTCTGTAAACTTTTTTGTGAGAAGCCGCTTTCTGCTTCGGCTTCCTGCTGGCGCACAGCGTTGCGCCTTGCGCACATTGAACTTTGGGTTGTAGCACCGTGACCGCATGATTTTGTAGACAGACCTATGAATCTGGGTGCCCCATGTCTGGATCTTGAGACATGGGAAACCACAAATCTCCGCAGTCAAGGTACTACCCCTGCTGAATGCGCCTGCTGTGTATGCGTCTCGGCGCATGGTTGTTGCCGACGACGCCGGCGCAAATGCCTTGGGAGTTTTTGTTTGAAAACCGGCTCGAAGAAAGTCCACTCGTCTCTCCGCCTGCTGACTGCGCCGGCGCTCACTCTGCTTCTTTTTGCCTCCTGCGCAGCCGCGCAGTCCTCGTGGAAGGCCGTTGGCCCGCCCGGAGGCGATGCCCGCTCCTTCGCTGCCGTTCCCGGCGACTCCACGCACCTTTATCTCGGCACCACAAATAGCTGGCTCTATGAATCCACCAACGCCGGAGCCTCGTGGCATCGTCTCGCCCGGCTAGGCGACCAGGACGGTCTGGTGATCGACCACATCGTTGTCGACGCCGCCAACCACGACACTCTCTACGTCGCCGCATGGAAGGACGCAGAAGGCGGCCTGTGGATCAGCAATAACGCCGGCCGCACCTGGCAGCAGCCCGCCGCCCTTCGCGGCCAATCCATCCGCTCCTTCCTGCAAGCCCCGTCGAACCCCGCCATCCTCTTCGCCGGAACCCTGCAAGGCGTCTTCCGCTCCACTGACTCCGGCCAAACCTGGGAGCAGATCAGCCAGCCCGGCAGCCGTGAAATCCATGAGGTCGAGTCGCTGGCCGTCGATCCCGCCGACCCCGACACGCTCTACGCCGGCACCTGGCACCTGCCCTGGAAGACCACCGACGGCGGCAAATCCTGGAGCAACATCAAGCAGGGAATCATCGACGACTCCGACGTTTTCTCCATCATTCTCGATCCCGTTCATCCCAAAACTGTCTTCCTCAGCGCTTGCAGCGGCATCTACAAGAGCGAGTCCGCCGGCGCGCGCTTCCGCAAAATCCAGGGCATCCCCTCCACCGCCCGCCGCACCCGCGTCCTCAAGCAGGACCCCGCCAACCCTGATGTCGTCTATGCCGGAACCACCGAAGGCCTCTACAAAACCGTCGACGGCGGCAAGACCTTTCAGCGTCTCACCTCCCCCGATCTCATCGTCAACGACGTCTTCGTCGATCCGCGCGACTCCAATCATGTGCTTCTCGCCAGTGACCGCGGCGGAGTGCTCGCCAGCCAGGACGCCGGCGCTACGTTCACCGCATCCAATCAGGGATTCTCCGAGCGCAAAGTCGCCGCGCTTCTGGTCGACGCCCAAGATCCCTCCCACCTCCTTGCCGGCGTCGTCAACGACAAAGCCTTCGGCGGCGTCTTCGTCTCCACCGACGGCGGAGACACATGGGCGCAGACCGGCTCCGGCCTCGATGGCCGCGACATCTACGCTCTGGCGCAATCCAGCGATGGAACCGTGCTTGCCGGAACCAGCCACGGCATCTTCGTCCTCGATCCCCCAGCCGACCCGGCAACCCCATCGCCCGCCTCTGCGCTCACCTGGGAGGCCCGCAACGCCATCGCCAACACCGTCCTCAAAACCAGCTCTGAAACCATCCTCAAAACCCGCATCAACGTCGAAAAGCAGGTAAATGCTCCCGTCATCCAGCTCGATAGCCGCGTTAACGCGCTCGACCTTTCCGGCGATGTCTGGCTTGCCGGTACCACGCTCGGACTGCTCACCAGCCGCGACCATGGCGCGACCTGGCAGGGAGGCCCGGTCCTCGGCGCGGGCGAGTTTCTCTCCGTCGCCGTCCACGGCGACCTCATGGCCGCCGCCCGCAGCAACGGCGTCGTCCTCTCCCGCGATGCCGGCCGCACCTGGTGGCCCATGTCTCTGCCCACCATGCTCACCCACATCCATCGCCTGCTCTTCGCGCCCGACGGAACCCTCTGGCTGGGTGCGCGCGAGGGCGTCTACTTCACTCCCGACACCGGCAAAACCTGGCTCTGGATCGCCCGCCTGCCCTTCCGCGACGTCGACGACCTGCAATACGACGCCGCGCGCAAGCGTGTGCTGGCCAGTTCCCGCTCCAGCCAGCAGGTCTACTCCATCGACCCCAAAACCATGACCTGGAAGCTCTGGGAGTCCGGCTTCCGCCTCCAGCTCATCCGCCTCGCCGGCAACCACCTCCTCGCTGCCTCCTTAGACGACGGCATCCTCCAGGGGCCCGAACTGGACAACCAGGCTCACTGACCGCGTGAACTTGCACCAACGCCGGGCGTCCACGTCTCGGCCAAGCACTGAAGCTGGGCGCACTTTTGTTTGTTATTCCACTGAAAGCGGGTGCCCCAGGTCCCTCGCCTTTGGGGACCTGGGAAGGTACGCCGTCCACCGTTAGGAGATCACTCCCAATGAGCGTATGCTCAAAGAAGCGGGTATAGGATCGACTTACCTCTTCAGCCTCTCTTCCTCGTGTCTCCGCCGCCGAACTTCAACAGCACCAACCGGCCTCAGCGGACACCACCAGGACGAGCCCGGCTCTGTGACAAACGAACGATTACCGGGATTGAGGTGTAAATGCGATCTGAACTCGTCTATCAAGCTGGACTCAAAATTGAAAACCGCTTTCTGTTGTCTTCCACAGTCATGCGCGCCGTGCGAGTACTCCACGTTAGCTCCTGCCGGACCGAGGACACGCTCAATCGTGTTTTCGCCGAAGTAGGCCAGGGCCGCTACGTGCAAACCACCATGCCCGAGGTCGTTCCTCCTCCCGCCATCGACGTACTGCTGGTTCCCCCGCTCGTCTAGTCCGCCCACCTCCTCGTCGGCCCATCCGATCCGGCAGTTGCCCATATCCGGCCCTCCCCTAAAAAGTGGGTACCCCAGGTCTCGTCTTTGAGACCTGGGATAGAGTTGAACGCAGCCAGGACGCGAGGCCTTCTTTGCTATCCGCGATGCGGAGGCTTTCACTTGTCCCTCTCCGTTGTTATCGAAGGCAGACGAGGTCTCCCAGGCCTGAAAATCCAGACGCTGGGGCACACAGCGGTTAAGGCAAATTGAGACGCGACCCACCCGCCATGTTATCGGGGTGGCTTAATAGCCATGAGCGACTTTGTAATGCCTAAAAAGCGCTCACGCAAGATCTCGCAATCCGGGAACAGCTTTCGCATCTGCCGATACGACAGCATCGAATTGTGCTTGATGAAGTCGTCCGCTTCGGCGCGGCTGTTCATCTTAGTCTCGGCGTTCAGCTGCAGCTTTAGAGCGAGTTTGGCTTGGATTGTCTTTGGGAGGTAGTGTATTAGCGGCGTGCTAAGGTGAGGCTCGTAAGGGAACCAGAAATTTGGAGTCTGGACGAAATAACTTGGAGCGAGGCGTACAACCTCATCCGCAAAGGCCACCATTTTTTCCCATGAGCCAACATGTTCGACGACTGAATTGGAATGTGCAAGGTCGAAAGAATTGTCAGCGAATGGCATATCGCATCCATCGCCAACAACCGCGTTAATCATGGGTTCTGTAGTCTCGGTGCGATTCAGATTAACGAGGGTTATTGTGACGTTCCGGGCCGATAGATAATCGTAGCCAAAAACCCGCCAATAATTCTCTTCTCCCCCGATGTCAACAATGCGGCAGGAGCCGTTAGATGCGTAGATGGTATCGATTATTCCCTTAACGTGCCTTGAGCGGGCCTCGCGTAACTTATAACGAATGGAACTCTCGTCTGAGTACTTTTCCCGTATGCGGTCGCCTTTCGTCACGCGGCCATGCCCTGGCGTTTGCGTCGGCTGCTCAGTTTGTATTGGGGTGCTCATGGCTGAATGTCTGATTGTGCCACGCGAAAATCCGGCAGTCAAACCAGGTTTCGTGGCTTGGAATGAACGGCTGAGACCACTGTGTCAAGTTTCGGCAGGCACCCGTTCATCCCTCAGGAACAATCGCCTTGTCCAATGAGAAGCTGTGCTCCGTTCATCGCAGTTTTATTGAGCCGCGATGAATGACGCAAAGAATTCAATCTTGGATCGCAATCATATGAAACGAATTCGATGTCCGGGCCAGATACCAACTCAGCCTGCTTGCCCCAGACACCATGCCATATCGGCTTTACCAGCCCTTCCCGCCGAAGAGTATTTGCCCGATGCAATCACAGTGCCTCCGCAAGAGTGCATGAGGGTAGTTAAAGCTTGCACCGTAAAGTAGTTTATGTGCTCATGCATCATGTAGAGGCTGGCGGGATGCACGACGTATCGCGCAAACGTTGGCCTCATCAAAGCCACGACCCCAATCTGAGCAAGCCGTCTTGCGATTCTCGTCGGCCCGAAGGGGGACTCGCAAGGAACTTCAAGAAACACCAGGCAACCTTGGGGCGCAGCCTGGAGAATCTCACCCACCAGAAGGCGCGGGAACCCGACGTGTTCCAGCACATTGCTATTGATAATCAGATCGGCCTTGCACCCAGCAGGCTCATTCGTTGCAGTCACACCGACTGCTGCCGGCATTCCTGAAATGTCGTACACAAAGGCTTCGGCACCGTCAAACAAGCCGGCCACCAGATCGCCACGGTCTCCGCCATAGTCCAGTACGCGACTTATCTTTCGCTCGCCGATATGTTCCCGGATGACGGAAGCAAGTCTTGCGCGCCGGATCTCGTAAGAAGCAGGTGAAGCCAGGTCCGCATTGAATTTGGTGGTGTACCAGGGCTCGGAGGCGTGGCGCATCTGTTGATACTCCTCCGAACGGTAGTTGAGGTAGAGACGGCGCAAATCGTCGTCGTCGAGCCGCGGGTTGTAGAACATGAAGCCGCAAGATTCACAGCGGACAAGGTCCACACAAAAAGGTGTCCTGTTCCATATCCGCTTTGCCAGGAAGGGCGCGACAAGGGCACGCTTCAGCCGCCGGATCGCACCGTCGCAAATCACGCAATTCGAAGCTTCGATGATTTCGGTTCTCCATTCCAACCCCGGAAAAAGCTCTCAGGATTGTTTCGTCTCAAGCCTGTACGCATGTTACGTAGGCTGCGATGAACACCATTATCAGTCATCGAGGCGGACCTGCAAACCATCTGGCCGCACTTGCATCCTGCTTGGCGGGAGGCCTCGGTGCAGGTGACTCTTCCCAGCCAAGATGAGGGTGCCCTCGGTCCCTCGCTTTTGGGGACCGGGGATGGCATGGACTCAGACCCCGAAGCCGTGCCTTTCGCTGACTTCTGCCTGCTCCGCCCACCGGCCCAAATCGATTTCGGTATCATAGATCTATGTGTGCCGCCGCTTCTCCGTCCATTCAACCGGCTCCGTTCCGGAGTCATGACCCAAGGCTCGACCCGATTGCCGCCAAAGTGATGGCGGGCGAACGGCTCAACGCTGCCGAAGGGTGCGTGCTCTACGGCACGTCGGATGTGCTGGCGGTGGGCTGGCTGGCCAACCATGTGCGCGAGCGCATGCACGGCGACATCACCTACTTCAACGTGAATCGCCACATCAACCCGACCAACGTCTGCGTGGCGGCCTGCAAGCTGTGCGCCTTCGGCCGCAAAAAAGGCGATCCGGCCGGCTACACCATGGCGCTTGAAGAGGCGTGGCAAACCGCGGCCTCCGGCTACACTGAGGCCGTCACTGAATTCCACATCGTCGGCGGCCTGCATCCCGATCTTCCGCTCGAATACTTTCTCGACCTGGTCAGCGGCCTCAAGCAGCGCTTTCCCAAGGTGCATATCAAGGCCTTCACCATGGTCGAGATCGCGTATCTGGCGCGGCGCGCCAAGCTCACCATCGAGCAAACCCTCCTCAAGATGCGTGAAGCCGGCGTCGAGTCAATGCCTGGCGGCGGCGCTGAGATCTTCTCCGCGCGCGTCCGCTCCATCATCTGCGATCACAAGATCGACGGAGAGGAGTGGCTTGAGACCGCGCGCCTGGCCCACAAGCTCGGATTCAAATCCAACGCCACCATGCTCTACGGCCACATTGAAAACGATGAAGACCGC
>CAYZVG010000027.1:0-15608 GCA_964481595.1 uncultured Occallatibacter sp.
AGATGCCGACAACGAGTTTGGCGTCAACGTAGTTGGGATCGATCTGGAGGACGCGCTCTTCGTCGTCTTTGGCCTTGAGGGCGAGTTTGAAGCCGCCGCGAAAGTCGCGGTCGACCATGGCCATGTAAGTACACTCGAGGGCGCGTGCCCAACCGCGAGCAAAGAGCGCGTCCTTGTCATTGGGATTCTGGCCCACGCGCCAATCGGCTTCGCGGATGACTTCGTTGGCGAGGCCCAGAATGCGGTCGCGGGCCTGGGGATCTTCGCGGGTGGCGTGGCGGCCGGATAAAAAGCCGTCGTTGGCGTAGAAGGTGGTGTCGAGCAGGTCTTCGCGATAGAGCTCCTGAAAGAGGACGGCCTCAAGGAGATAGGCTGTGGCCTGAGGATCGCCAGGATGCTCGGCGTGGACGTGCTCGAAGCGCTCGACGGCGACTTTGAAGTCGAGATTGTAGAAGTGGGCGAAGCCGTCGCGGACCTCGCGGTCGTAGTTCATGGGGTTGGTGTCAACGCCACCGGCCCAGGCAAGGCTGGAAGCGCCGAGAAGCACGAAACTCAACAGGAATTTGCCTGCGCGACGCGACTGTTTGCTCAATGCGGCCACACCTTTACTGTAACGGATGGGGGGGAGCGGTGAGCTAGTCAGCGGGTCGGCGGGTCGGCTCTTAACTTCTGGCTTGTGCTTGATGCTCCATTCTGGCCGGCTTATGACCAAGGCAATTGCATGAACCGGGATCAAGATGGTCGTAGGGGTTCACATCGCCCTTACAGGG
Source organism: uncultured Occallatibacter sp. (assembly GCA_964481595.1). GTDB lineage: Bacteria > Acidobacteriota > Terriglobia > Terriglobales > Acidobacteriaceae > Telmatobacter. The sequence continues at coordinate 771 of CAYZVG010000027.1, forward strand.
CTGTAGTCGTTTGCGGGAACGCTTTCCCAGGACTGCGCTTGTCCTGGGCTAATTGCCGTCCTCCCTCCGGGAGGAAATGACGTGGAGAGCCGCGCTCAACGCTCGATAGGAACTATCTTGCGTCACAAATACCTTCATGCAACTGTCATGGGCTTATAACCCACGGTGTGCGTGCGCGGCGGACTTTCCGCTACCATGAAGATATGCCCATACCGGACAGACTGAACCCGACCTTCGCGACCACCGCCGACCCAACCATTGCGAGAGAGCTGGCTCCGGCAGGCTCCGCAGATGACCCGCTGGATGCGGCGCGGCAGCGGCTGATTGTGGCTCTGGACGTGCCCAGCAGAGAGGCCGCACTCGCGCTGGTGGAAAGGCTTGAAGGCCAATGCCTGTGGCTGAAGGTGGGGTTGGAACTGTTTGTGGCTGCGGGACCGCGGATTGTGGAAGAGCTGGCGGGGCGCGGGCACTCGATTTTTCTGGACCTGAAGTTTCACGACATTCCCAACACGGTGGCTGGAGCCGTTCGGTCGGCGGCAACGCTGGGGGCGGCGATGATCAACGTTCATGCGGGCGGAGGGCCGGCGATGCTGAGGGCGGCGCGCGCAGCTCTGGAGGGGATTGCCAATCCGCCGCAGCTACTGGCGGTGACGGTGCTCACCAGCATGGATCAGGAACAGGTGTCGGCGGTGGGGCTGGAGCGCGCGCCGGCGGCGCAGGTGGAACTGCTGGCGCGGATGAGCCTGGAGGCCGGCGTGGGCGGATTCGTGTGTTCTCCGAAGGAGGTTGCCACACTGCGGGCGCTGGCCGGCCCAGAGGCGCTGCTGGTGGTTCCTGGGATTCGGCCGGCGGGCAGCGATACAGGCGACCAAAAGCGGATCGCCACGCCCGCGGAGACGATCCGCGCAGGAGCAAGCCACCTGGTGGTGGGCAGGCCGATTACGCAGGCGGCGAAGCCGGCGGAAGCGGCAGAGGCTGTGCTAAGGGAGATTGCGGGAGCGCTGGCTTGATGGGCAGCCGGTTCCCTGCCGGACAAGCAAAAAGCCCGGCGCTGGGCCGGGCTTTTGCGGATGCAAGATTTCAAACGATGCGTTAGAGCTTCTCGTAGAAATCGCAGGCAGAGCATGAGATATAGACTCCGCCAGGAACGCTGCGCTCGCGATCTTTTACACGCTTGACGATGCGTGTGGGCTTGCCGCACTTGGGACAATCAGTGGACTTGGTCGTGTCCATTACCTTTTTACGATCACCGGTTTTTGCAATCTTTGCCATCGGTCGGGTGTTTCTCCTTCGTGGGGTGTCTCTGCACTCACGCGCTGGTTTGGGGCGGATGCGGGGATGGATTCCCAATCTGCCCGAGAGCGCGCGGCTTCAACGGCGCGGTCATTTTGCTGCTTCACAATGCAATGGAATTGCGCGGAAGGAGCGGGACTCGCTCGTATCAGTTTACATGAGCCGGGGCTGGTTGGTGGTGGTGCGGTTTGTGGATGGAGGGCCGCGTGGGAGGGGTGGGCACTCATCCTAAACCGGATTTGCGGGAGCGATCAGCGTCGGTGAGTGAGTTGTGCATTCAATGGCGGCAGGCAATTCTCCGCCTCTGGAACTCTTTGAAATTCCATCCCATACCGATCTAGCGTGGTGAGTCAGAAGTTCATTGATGAGCAACCGCAGATCCTTCGACTCACCACCCCCAAACTGAAAAGCGTTTGGGGCCCCGTTCGCTCAGGATGACAGGGCCTTTTCTGATGCGAATTAATGACTCAGGACACTAGCGCAAATTAACCTACATGCTGGGGTGCCGCTGGAACCACTGCAGGTTCATTCTCCATTGTGCGAGTTCTCTCTTCGCGGACGCCGAAGATCAGTATCCATATGCCAAGGACGAATTCGAATGGAATATATGGAACGAACAATAGGAACGAAATCTCGATGTCAAGCACCGCGCACAGCGTTGCCACTGTCACCGGAATCATCGCCGCCAAACCCCAGAACGCCAGCCATCGAGGCACCAGACGAGATTTGTAGAGCAGCGCGTAAAACAGGAATGCGCCGGCGCAGAACGGAACCATCATCAGAAGCTGTCCGCGATCCATTGCCGCGTAGGCCAGCCTTCCCAGCGGCTCCATGCTTGCAGCCCGCCCAGCGTCCGCGTAGTCCCCGCTCACTGTGAGCAGCATAAAGACACCGATCCGGCTTGCCGCCAGCACCGCCCCCTCCAGAACATAGAGCGCAAACCCCACCCTGGCCATCGTCTCGCTGTAGCGGTGCAGCAGGGCGAATAGAAGCGCTCCCAGCCAGATGACGCCGCCCGCGGTCACCATCTCGTCCAGGATGTCGGCTCGCATCCACGCGGGATGCTGCGCCACCCTTGTCATGGTTTCGCCAATCTTTCCGGGAACAATTAGATAGAAATCCAGTAAAATCCCGCCTGCAAGCGAAGTCATCGCCTGCAACAGAAACGCCACACCCAACACACGCCCACGTCTCCCTTTTGTGCTCATCGGATCGTGCCTCCTGTCTTCCGATAGCCATCTCAACCTGTTGTACCGATGGCAAATTCTAAATCCTGGCCCGTGGCAAACTGCTCTTCTTTGCCGAAGGAGAAGGTAAGAAACTCAGCGACATTGATGATCTATCCCGTCAAATTGAAGACCTCCATTCGCGTTCGATGTGCCAGTCGCGGCTGAGACGCCGGTTAACAGGCCAAGCACGCATTGACAGCCGGGTACGCGCGACTATCGAGATTACTCTCGGAAACGTTGTAGCGTTCACTAGTGTGGTGAGTCAGAAGTTCATTGATGAGCAACCGCAGATCCTTCGACTCACCCCCCCAAAAACTGAAAAGCGTTTGAGCCCCGTTCGCTCAGGATGACAGGGCCTTTTCTGATGCGAATTAATGACTCAGGACACTAGATGAGCAACGCCGGAGTTATCTGCTATGTGGAAAATGCATGGTTACTGGTTAGTTGGGTTGGTTGGTTCCGGTAGCGGGGGCGGGGGGCTTGACAGGGGCCGGTTGCTGCGATGAGTCGCCTGCAGCGGCGGGCTTGGTTGATGTGGAAGCGGGCTGGGTGGAAGCGGGCTGGCTCGCTGCTGGCGATTGCTGGCCTGAGGTTGACGCGGGTTGGGTGGGCGCGGGCTGAGTGGTGGACTGGGCGTCTGGCACGCTGTCGGGATTTGCGCCGGGCTGGGCATCCGTCTGAGAATCGGGGGGCTTGGGTTTGGGGAACTGTACAGGGCGCATGACGCCGACGTTCTTCTTATTGTCGCGATTGTCTTGCGGGTCAGGGTCAGTGGGAAGCTGCTCGCCGGGAGCGCGCAGCGTGGGCGCGGGCGCGGGAGCCTGCTTATCCGGGTCGTGCTCAACATCGCCCACCTTCTGGATGTGTACGTTGTTATCTGCGGTGATGACCGGCGAGCCATCGGTGGTCAGAAGGCCTGAGACCTCGTCTTTGGTGAAGATGATGGGGGCTTCGCCGTTCTTGGCGACTTCAAGGCGGATGACGAGGTTGCCGTTGATGCGCACAAAATCGACTTCATCGGGAGGGTCGCCATAGATCCACTCCTCGAAGGGGGTCTGCCCGTCCATTTCGCGCGACTTGGCGCGGGGCGGGCCTTTGGCGTAGAGCACCATGTCCGTGTTCATGCCCACCATGATTTTGTGACTCAGGATAGCGTCTTTGAGCACCTTGGGCAGCGTGTCGGTATAGGCCTGGATGGGCGTCTTGACGTTGAAGGAGATGAGCGGCGCAAGCAGGGCTTTCACGTCATCGCCGGTGACGACGGGGACGTGGCTGCCGAAGTCGAGCGTGAGACGCGCGCCGGTGGGGTCGGGCTCGTTGTCCTGAACGACCGGAACGGTCATGTCAGATCCCGCGCCGATCTCGACGTGACGCATGATGCGGTGCTTGAAGTCCGGCCCTCCGTTGAGAGCGAAGATGATCTTCCCTTTTTCGATTTTGATGTCGGTGATCACCACGCGGTCGCCGGGCTTGGCGGAGGTTCCGTTCTCGATTGCCATATTGAGGTAGGCCTCGCCGGCCGGCTCAAGCTTGCCGTTGGCTACCAGCGTAAGGCCCTTGTGGCCGCGCGGAAACGGGCGCATGGCAAAGCCCTGCTCCGACTGCAGGACGCGGATGAGCAGGAGGCGCGTCTTGGCGTCGATCTCATTTTGCTGGAGCGGCACATTGGTGGGGGTGATCTGGGAGTAGCGGCGGTCGACGGGCGAGCCGGGCCCCTTGGCCACGGGACCTTTCCCGCTGGTATCGATGGTAATGACCTGAGCGGCACCGGTAAAGGCAGCGAACAGAGCGATCAGCGCGCAGAACCCTACGGCAGACCGCAGAAGCGGCTTAGAGCTGGGATTCGGATTGATCCGGAGGATGGTACTCGTCCCCCGGGGAAGGGGCACCATGGGAACCTCCCATACGCACCAACGGCATTGCGAACACGATAGCTCGAATGGAGGGAAGAATGCAAGCGGTGGCTTGTGCGGACGGGAGTCGGTTCAAAATGCGGAATCGAGGGGGAACGGTGTTGAATTTCTTATTGCGAATTGCGAGTGACAGGAATAATCAACGCCGGGGTTAAAACCCCTCGTATTCGATGGCATTTATGCGGCACGACTGAAGTCGTGCCCTGACGCTTCTTGCGTTCCCGTGTGAGTCTTGCAGGTTGCTCAAAGGCGACCGGTTACAGGGTTTGCGGGCCGGGGCCGGGAGAGTTGGGAGGGGCCGGGATTGTGCTGGGAGCGGCCGGAGTAACCGGGCCGATCTGGACCAGAACGGGAGCCGACGGCTCGGGCTCGCCCATGGCGGCGGTGTGCTGCGCGCGCGCGGCGGCGTCCAGGTCAACTGGAATGCCCGCGCCGACGATCAATGGAGCGTTGTAGCGGAAATTGAGATCGCCAGTGACGCGGTAGAGCACGGGGATCGCGACGAGCAGAACGATGAAGGCAGCCCAACTGGCATCGAGGCCAAAGCCGCCGCCGGTGAGCCAGAAGGGGCCCATCGGATCGCCCTGGATGACGGGAGAGTTGCTGCTGACACCATTGACGGCAAGGCCAAAGAGCAGAGCGCGAGTCACCTTCCAACCAAAGTTGAGCCCCCAGCTTAGCCAGAGGGCATTGGTCCTGAGATAAGCGGTGGAGAGCAGCAGCCCCAGGGCCAGGGAGACGAAGAAGCTGGCGCGGCTGGCTCCGGGAAGAAGTCCCTGCACAATGGCGTAGAAGAGGGCAAAGCCAACAGTTGCGCCGAAGGGACCGACGGCGCGAGCGAAGCGCTGGAATCCGTAGCCGCGGAAGGCGATCTCCTCAGCCAGAGCGGCAAAGAGAAAGAAGGCCGCATCGATGGCGAACCAACCCCACGAGGGTGCATCGAACGAGAACGAAACAGCGATGCCGCCAAAGACAGTGAGCGGCAAGACACAGACCAGGGCCAGGCACCATCCGAAAGCCAGACCGGAGCCGGCCTCGCCAAACCAATCGGCGCGCGGCGGCAATCCCTGCTCGCTGATGGGGCTTTGCTGGCGGTTGAGCCAGAAGCCCATGACCGCGTAGCCAAGGAAGAGAAGAACAGCGAGGAGGATCTGGTTGACCAACGGGGACCAGCGGTCGTCTGCAACAACCTGCGAGGTGTGGGTAGCCAAGGTCCGCGCAAAGAAGTAGAAGAGGACGGCGAGGAGAAAATGAAAGTAGGCGCGCAAACGGCCGCCGCGGGTGGGCTCTGGCTGGCTCATGCGCACCTCCGCTGGGCGAAGGCATGGCGCGGCGAAAGACTCGCGCCCTGGGCAGCGCACGGGATGCCGCACGAATTCAAGTAATGCTCAACCATTCAACCAGTATCTTTCAAAGGAAGATTGACGACTGCCAATAAATCGGCGCATCACACTTCAGTAAACGCCTGCGCAATGTTGCGGAACTTGTGCTGACGGGCAGCGACCAGCGTATCGATGGGCAGTTGCTTGAGTTCATTGAGATGCTTGCGGAGCGTGAGGCCGACCAGACCGAGGCCGGTTTCGGGATCGGTATGGATGCCGCCGAGCGGCTCCTGAATGATCTCATCGACGCAGCCGAGCGCGGCAACCTCAGGCGCGGAGATGCGCATGGCCTCGGCAGCCAACTGCTTGTGGGCCGCGTCGCGCCACATGATGGCGGCACAGGACTCCGGGGTGATGACGAAGTACAGGGCGTTTTCAAGGATCAGGACACGGTCAGCGACGGCCAGCGCCAAAGCGCCGCCGGAACCGCCTTCGCCACTGATGAGGGAGATGGTGGGCACGCGGAGGCGCGCCATTTCAAACAGATTGCGGGCGATGGCTTCGGCCTGTCCGCGCTCTTCAGCACCGAGGCCGGGATATGCGCCGGGAAGATCGATGAAGCTGATGACGGGCCGGCCGAACTTTTCGGCAATCTTCATGCAGCGAAGTGCCTTGCGGTAGCCCTCGGGGTTGGGCATGCCGAAGTTGCGCTTAACGCGCTCCTTGGTGGTGCCGCCCTTGCGGTTGCCGATGACCATGACCTCGTCATTGCCGAGGCGCGCCATGCCGCAGGCGACCGCCTCATCGTCGCCAAAGGCGCGATCCCCGTGTATCTCGCTGAAATCGGAAAAGATCCGCTCGATATAGTCCATGGGGTAAGGCCGCTGCGGATGACGTGCCTTTTCGATTCTGATCCATGCCGGCGAAGCTGCTTCCGGCTGAAGAGGTGCCCCTGTTTCCTGTTCGCTCATCGTTACCTTGTTGGGCGAATGGCCAAACTGACCATCGGCTCTCCTTGATTCTACAGTGGAAATGCAAAGTTGAGGAGGCGGGATTGGTTGCCTGGGTTGACGTTCTGGCCGCAGTTCCCTGCCCTTTTGCTTCTTCTAGATGATTCCGTAGGTGGTGAAGGCTTCTTTCGCGGTCATGCCATTTTCGAGGGCCTGGCTGACGTACTTGAGCTGGTGCACTTTTTCAAAGGCGGCGTTGAGAACTTCGCGCTCCGCCATTTGGGGAACAACACAGAGTCCATCAAGGTCGCCGAAGATGAGATCGCCGGGGGTAATGTGCGCCTGCCCAATCTGAATGGGAACGCGGAAGTCGATCACTTTGCCGCGCGCAGCTTGATCTTGCGCGTAACCGCCGCGGGAGAAGGTGGGAAATCCCAAGCCGAGAATTCCTTTTGTGTCGCGCGAATATCCGTCGAGGACCGCGCCGGCGGCACCGCAGTGCATGGCGCGCACGCTCATGAGCTCACCCCAAAGAGAGTAAGAAGGCGAGGCGCCGGTGGAGACGTAAACCTCGTTAGGCTTGAGCTCATCGAGCGCGTCAAGCATCAATCCATAAGGCCATGCGGAGATGGGATTCTTGGAGCCGAGGATGGACTCCTCAAAGAAATCCGCCTGCAGTACGGGCATGGCGCGGCCGCAGAGGACCATTGCGCGATCGAGCGGCATGATGGTTGCGGGCAAGAACTGATGCTGAAAACCCATCTTGTCCATTGCATCGCCAATGACCGCTGAAGACAGCTCCTGCCGCGCTTGCTGAAACAACTCTGCGTCTGATGACTCCATGGCTACGCTCCCCGAAAAATACCTGACTAATTGTTACAGATTGGGTAAGAGCTTACCGTCAAAAATCGACAGACCTTCGGCTGGCCGGGAACCAACATTCCAACTCGGAACGGGCTGCGCATTGGCAAGTTTGCTCTGCCGAACTAGGGCAGAGGCCAGGGCATGGGTGGTGATGGAACGGATAGTGTAGGCAGGGCCGGCGGATGACTGACGCGGTATGCGCCGTAGATGCCTAAACTGAGGCCGGCCGCGATGCCAACAACGATCAGGACCTTGGCGGCGGTGGGCAGGCGGGAGTTGTCGTGGACGGCTTTCGCTTCCTGAGGGGTGAGCAGTTGGCCGGTGACCTGTGCGAGCTTGGAGACGAGCACGTCGACCGACGAGTCGAAGCCCTGGTCGCGGCGGGACTGTGTGCCAAAGGCGCGGACGTTGGCGCGGGTGGTCCACAAGGTGACGCTGGTCTTGGGGTCTTTGATGTCGAGGACGAGCTGCGGAGTGGTGACAGCGGTGTCCCCCGAGCCGGAGGTGGGAGCGATGGCGCGAATCTCAAAGACCAGATCCGCCTCGGCGGGGGTGGCGACGAGTTGGTAGTGATTGGTTTTTTGCAAATCTGCGTAGAAGGTGTTGTAGGCGCGGTCGGGACCACCGGTAAACGCGTCGAAGAGGGTGCTGCCACCACCGTTTGCGATAAAGACCGAGTGCGCTGAGAGAATTTGTGGAGGAATGGGCGCGGCGGATGAGGGCTGCTGCGCCGGCGCAGTGGAGATGACGAGCAACCAGGTAAGAACGATTGAGACAGACTGCCTGATGTGCGTTTGCATACGTGCCTCCGGAGCACCGATCGAATGGAATGTTGTGCAATGCTCGTGTTGCTGAAAGAGACGTTGAAGCGCGCGGCAAGGTTGTGCGCCAGGGAGAGCGGGATGGGATGGGGCCGGGTTTTCCTCTGAAAAAACTTGAACGGATGATCTAGCGGCTGGCGATGGGCTGCCGCTCCGGGCACAATGGAAGAGCGGAGTTGGTGGAGATGGGCGTGACAGGAAAACTGGAATTGATTGTGGGTCCAATGCGTAGCAACAAGACTGCCGAGCTGCTGCGGCGCATCGAAATAAGGCGCGAGTACGCCAAGCAGAACGTGCTGCTGCTGAAGCCCAGCGACGATACCAAAGCATCAGCGGGACTGGTGGAAAGCCGCAACCGCAACGGCTGCGGAAAGATGGAGGCGGTGGAGTTTCGCTCGGCCGATCCATGGACCGTACTGCCGATTCTGGAAGCCACCGAGCAGAGCATTGGCAAGCGCGTGGAGTGCCTGGCGATTGACGAAGGCCAGTTTGTGCAGGATCTGTTTGCCTTTTCGCGGCACCTGCTGGAACACGGTCACGACGTGATGGTTTCAGGGCTGGAGCTGGATTTTCGCGGGTTGCCTTTTGGCGAAATGCTGGATTTGAGCTGGCTGGTGCGCACCTACTCCGGCAACATTACGGAGCTGGTGGCTTATTGCTCATGCGGCGCAAAGGCGCTTTACCCACAGCGGCTGATCGACGGGAAACCCGCGCCGTACGAGAGTCCGATCATTATGGCCGGAGATAATTACGAGCCACGGTGCGCGGAACATTTTGTGCTGCCCGGGCGGCCGCATTAGGCGGCTCCGAGAGGGCTGCAATTTCATCTCCAGGGGCTAAAGCCCGCGATTTTATTGACCTGTTGCGGCACGAGTAAACTCGTGCCCTGGCGCTTCTTGCGCTCCGGTGTGTGTTTTGCAAAGGTCACAATCGTCTATCGGCCTTTATGTTTCGCCTTCCTCGGTCTTGATCGGCTCCTCAGTCTTGATCGGCTCCTCAGCTTTATCTGGCGCTTGAATTTTGTCTGACGCCACGGTTTTGTCTGGAACCGTAGTTTTGATTGGCGCATGAGTTGCGTCTGGCGCTGGGGTGCTGGCTTCTTCCGGCTCGGGTGCGAGGACTACCGGCTTCTGTTCAGTGGCTGCGGCCTCTTCTTGCTCGGACTCGGATTCGGGCTCGGGTTCGGGTTCAGCTACGCCGGTTGATTGGTCCGCGCCGAAAAGCTTGTCGATGCGATAGCCTGCCGCTTCAACCGTGGCGAGGGCTTCGTCGATGCTCTTGCCAAGTGCGACAATCTGCCGGCGACTGGGCACCGGCTCACCGGCGATTTTAAGGAGAGTGGGCATCAGCAGCCACCAGAGCAGCTGCTCATACTGCTCGCGAACGATGTAGAGGTGACCCTCGGCCTGGTGCGCGCCGGTCAGCCAGCGCACATCGGGATCGGACCAGAGCGCGGGAGCGAGTGTAACGGTTTCATCGTCGTCGGCAGCGGCGCTCTGTTTTGACTCCGGTTGCGCGCCGGGCTTCTGCGTGAAAGACGGCGTTTCCAGATCCTCGGCAATAGCTTGCCTGTCGACAACCTGCCCATCGGCAGCTTGCTCCGCGGCAGAGATGGCAGCATCGGCGGGGGCTTCTGCTTCAAGGCCTACGCCAGCGCCCGCGAGCAGAACCACCTTGATGCGGGCGGCGACGCGCCAGCCTTCTTCGCCCTCAACTCCGAGAGCGGCAAAGGCATGAGCAAAAGGCTCGCGCAAACGCAGACGGTCAAACACATCGAGTGCGATGCGGTTGGGCTCAGCCGGATCGATGGACTCGGCGAGCAGCTCAAGCGCACACCAGGCAACGATCGGTCCCCACATGGCTGTGGCCGTAACGTGCGGGCTGGGGCTGGGCAACATGCGGCGTGCGGCCACGGTCCAAGGCTTGGGAAAGAGCGCCTCAATAGCGGGAATGCGCATGGCGGCGCGCATTCTTTCGCGGAAGGCCTGCGCGAGCAATCCGGGATTGGCAGGAAGAGCGTCGACGGCTGGGCGGCTCTGCTGAGGCAGGAGCGCGATATAGGCCGACTGCGCCGACTGCAAGAAGCTCTGACAGCGCTTCCAGGCCAGACTGAAGAATTCGCCGCGCTCTTTCTCTACAACTTCGTCTTTCTCAATGGCGAGTGGGCGCGGATGCTCGGCGAGATCCGCAAACATGCGAACGACAGCGGGATCGAGCAAGCGCTGCAAGGCATCGTGGACGGGCTTTAGCTCAAGATTCGCAAGTTCGTCGTCGAGGTTGCGCACGCCGCGGCCTTTGAGCGCATCGCACAGGCTGTCCCAGGGATGCTCGGCTGTGGGCGTGAGCTCGCGCCAATTGAGAAAGACATGGCACTGGTAAGCGTGCAGGCCAAGCGAGAGACCTCGCTCAAGCACATCGGAGGCGCGGTGCAGATATTCGAGGCCGGTGAGCGAATCGCGCCAGGCAAGAATGACCGACGGGTCGCCGCTGAGGCCAAGCCCTTCGCGCAGGCGTTGGCGGCGCAGTTCACCGGAGTCTTTGCCGGCATAGGCAGCAGAGGAATCGATGGTCCCATGCGTGGTTCCATAGCGGTTGTTATAGATGACCAGAGCGCGCTCACTGCCGCTGCGGTTGGTGTATGCAAAGACGTTTTCATCGACCACGCCGCCAGCCTGGTAAAAGTCGTAGAGAAGAAAGTTGCTGCTCTCGGCGAAGAGCCAGCGCATTTTGAGCAGGGGCGCAATCTCACGCTCGTGGCGCTCGACCAGCCTCTGGTCCGGCGACTCGTCATAGCGCGGCCAGCGGTACTCCATTCCATACTTTTCGGTATAGCCTTCGATTTGCCCGTGGCCGAACATGGGCAGGCCGGGCAGCGTGCTCATGAGCGCGGCTACGCCAAAACACTTGTCGCCGGTTCCGAACTGATCGATGGCGGTGCGCTCGTCGGGATTGCTCATGAAGTTGACGTAGCGCTTCATGATGTCGGGATCGAACTCCAGCGTGTTCTTGATGACCGAGCGGTACTTGGCGTTTTCCTCGTCGCGCATCATGTTCATGAAGGCGCTGTTGTAAACGCGGTGCATGCCCAGGGTGCGGACAAAGTAGCCTTCCATGAGCCAGAAGGCCTCAGCCAGCAACAGAGTGCCGGGAACCTCGGCAGCCACGCGGTCTACCACTTCACGCCAGAACTCGTGAGGCATGGCGCGGTCAAACTCGGCCTGGCTCATGCCATACTCGGCACGCGAAGGAATTGCGCCGCTGGAGCCCGGGCCTGGGAACCAGAGGCGATGAAAGTGGCGCTTGGCCAGGGTCATCGCGGCATCAAAGCGGATGACGGGAAAGAGCCGCGCAACATGGAGAATGGTCTGGATGACCTGCTCGCGGACGGCGGGATTGAGATAGTCGAGTTGCGCAGTGTCGTTCCACGGAAAGCTGGTGCCATCGTTGCCGTGATAGATGTAGCGGGTTTCGCCGGAGGCTGTGTCGCGGCGGCGAAAGACGACGGCGGCGTCAGACTGCTCGAAGTAGTGATCCTCAATTTTGATTTCGACGCGCGAGTCCGGCGAGAGGTCGGGCCCGTTATAGCTATAGGCGGGATAGGGCGGCTCAGGCCGCGAGATGAACCACTCAGGATGCTCGACGACCCAGGGCGAATCGATACCCATGTGATTAGGCACCATGTCACTGGCCAGGCGGACGCCATGGCGGTAGGCGCGGTCGCGCAGCGCGATGTACGCCGGCTCGCCGCCCAGGTCCTCGGCAATCTGATAATCGTAGAGCGAATAAGCCGAGGCTACGGCGTCCTTGTTGCCGCAAAGCTGCTTGATGGTCCGGGATGCGCGGCTGCGCTCCCACACGCCGATGAGCCAGAGCGAGTTGATGCCGCGTGCGCTGAGCAAAGCCAGCTCTTCATCGGGAATCTCGTCGAGCCGGCCGATGTGGCGGCCGTATTTGCGGCTGAGCTGCGCAAGCCAGACGTAGGTGCTCTTGGCGATGAGGACGGCGCTCGGCATCCATGCCGTATCGGGCGAGAATTTTTCGTATTCGTGGGCCAGGGTTGCAAACTGCGGCACATCCGCGCCGCCGGCTGCCGCAGGCCACTGCTGCGCGCCGCTCTCGCGATGACGCCGCGCCGCATCGGCAGCCTGCTTGGCAGCGGGATTGAACTGCATCCAGATGGCCAGCTCTTCTTCCTTGAGGATCTCGGTTGCGATCTCAAGGATGTGATCGAGGCTGTCGCCGATGAGCGGCTTCCACAACTTCCGGATGAGTTGCAACTGCTCACGGAGCGAAGCGGGCGAGCCCTCGGCGGGGAGGCGCAGCAGGTCGAGCAAACTCATCGGCTTTGCATCGGGAACAGGAACGAGGGGCCGAGAGGCAAAGTACTCCGGCAACTGCTGCGTTACCTGGCGATAGACGGTCTTTTCGGCGAGGGAGCGGTCATTGAAAAGCTCCTCAAAGGGGCGGAAGGCCTGATTGCGATTGGCGGCCCAGAGCAGGAGCAGTTCTTCAAGCGTAGCCTCGCGATGCGTGATGGCGCCGGTTTTGCCGGAGAGCCACTGCTTGGGCGTCTCAAGACCTTTGATGACGGTGGATCCAGGGAACTGCTCGACGAAAGCAAGAAGCATGGCGTCAACTTTGTCTTCGCCGACCTGCGCGCCAAACCAGGCGAGGGCTGCGTGCATGACTTCAGGATCGAACTGCTCGCGGTAGCGCGCAAGCAGTACGTGGCTGGCCTCGTCGATAAGGCCCATGGCATAGAGCGCGCCGGCATGGATGGCCTGGTCAGGATGGTTCTGCGCGTCGCGGACCTGGTTGACGCGGTAGGCGAAGTCGCGGCAGGCAGCCATGTTGGCAAAAACCACATTGCCCGTGTACGAAAACAGGGTTTCAGCGAACTGATAGCGCTCGCGCGCACTCTTCGAAATATGAAATTCCATCATATAGATCGATCTTCCTGATTCCCGGCTCTACGAGGAATCATTTACTGCATTCGCAGGGACGCCCCAGCGCTCGCCGGTCTATCTTACTGAACCAGCCCCACCACCAAGATGTAAAGGTACATCAAAAGGCAAAGAAGTGTTGCGGGGGGCCTGGATTCACTTTACCTTGGATGGCGCTTCCGTTGTACGGCGGGCGCATGCGGATTCTAGTGCCACTTGCTTGCCGGCTGGCGAGTCTCCGGCGAAATCTAATCCAGTGCTTTATGGAAACGGAGGATGGCAAAGGTGAGGACTGTCAGGCCGATTCCGCCCATGGCGGCCATCTGCGGCCAAAGAATGTCGAAGCCGACGCCCTTGAGGTAGGTTCCGCGCAGGACTACGAGGAAGTAGCGCAGCGGAATGGCGTAGCTGCAATCCTGCATCCACACCGGCATGGCGATGATGGGAAATCCGAAGCCCGAGAACATGATGGTGGGCATGATGACGAAGAACGATGTAACCATAGCCTGCTGCTGAGTAGCCGAGACGGTGGAGATGAGCAGCGCCACACCTAACATGCAGATGAGAAACAGGACCGTGCCGGTGAGCAGGACGAAGAGATTTCCACGAAACGGAATCTGAAACCAGAATGTGCCGACAGCGCCGATGAGCAGCGCGTCAAAGAGGCCGATGAGAAAGAACGGCAGGGTTTTGCCGAGGATGAATTCGGCAGGACGGATGGGCGTAACCATGATCTGCTCAAGGGTGCCTATTTCGCGCTCGCGCACTACTGCAAACGACGTAAGCGTAATGACCAGAAGAGTGGTGAGAGTGCCGATAACACCGGGCACAAAGAACCAGCGGCTGCTGAGGTCAGGGTTATACCAGGGGCGCTGCTCAAGCACAACCGAGGGGATTTGCTCGATGAGTTGAGGCGCGATGCTGTAAATGCGGCCCTGCTGGGATTGCTGTGCAAATTGAAGCGCGATTTGTGAGACGTATCCGGATGCGATGAGCGCGGTGTTGGAGTTGGTGGCATCGACGATGACCTGCACAGGCGCTGTTTCGCCCTTGCGCAGCTTTGCGGCAAAGCCGGCGTCGAGTTCGATGGCGACCGTGGCCTTGCCTTGCTCGATGAGTTGCTGCGCGACGCTCGAATCTGCGGTCTGGCGCTGCACGTTGAAGTAAGGGCTTGAGGTGAAGCGCGAGATAAGTTCGCGACTCTGCTGGCTGTTGTCGCGATCGACGACGACGGTGGCCACGTTGCGGATCTCATAGTTAGCCGCATAGCCGAAGATCAACATCTGGATGATGGGCGGCCCGATGAGGATGAAGCGCGTGCGCTTGTCGCGCACCACCTGGATGAGCTCCTTGATCAGCATCTGCTTCAAGCGTCCGAACATGCTATCTACTCCAGCCTCTTGTGAAAACTGCGCGTGGCCACCAGGGCAAGCACGAAGGTAAAGCCGGCGAGCGGCAACAGGTCCGCGCCCAGCATTGCGGCAGGGGTTCCTTTGAGGAAGA
>CAYZVG010000028.1:0-15458 GCA_964481595.1 uncultured Occallatibacter sp.
TCGCAGTGCAGACGCCGAGCGTGTTCTTGCTGTCGCGCTCACGTTGCCATTTCCCAATAATGGGTCGAGCCTCAAGACGGATACAAAGCTGCAATATGCCGGCATCCTGATGGATGCCAAGCATTACAGCCAGGCCGCCGCGCTGTACGAGCAGATCGTGAACGAGAGCGCCGCCAATCTTTCCGCATGGGCCGGTTTGGTCAGCGCGTATCACCTGATGGGGAGTGACGCGCAGGCCCTTGCCGAAGCGCAGAAGATGCCAGCGGCAACCTATCAGACCGCCCTGGGCGATCCCGGTTTTCTGTCGCAGATGGGCGCAATCTACCAGCAGACCGGCCAGTATGAAAATGCGCAGGGAATGCTGGAGAGCGCTATCAAAATCGAGACTGCGGCTGGCCAGCAGCCCAGCATAGCACTGCAATTGCAACTCGCCGCCATCTATCTGGTGCGCGGCAACACGGCGCAGGCCTATGCCATTTATCAGCGCGCCATCGCAACCAATCCCGATCGGCCTGAAGCGTGGAAGGGCCTGATCGGCACGCTGCTCGCTGAAAAACAGAATGCTGACGCTCAGCAGGAACTGGCGGCGATTCCCGCGCCGGTGCGCAAGCAGCTTGAGAGCGATGTCGAGTTCGAGCAGTCTGAAGCAAGCATCTACGCCGCCGCCGGAGACACCGCACGCGCGCTTGTAGCGATGAATCGCGTGCAGGCCTACTACGCCAAGCTCAAAACGCCGCCGCCCGCCAATGTCGATATCCAGCATGCGTGGCTGCTCTACAACATCGGCAACGACCGCGATCTCTACGGCGTTCTCATGCGCATCGGAGGCCGCGGCGACCTGAGCCTGGCGCAACGCGAGACGGTGCAGGACATCTGGGCTGACTGGAGCGTACGCCGTGCCGGCGAGGCAATGGACAAGGGCAGCATTGGCCGCGCCGTGGATATTCTCGATGCAGCGTCGCAGGCCTTCCCTGACAATATGACGGTGCGCAAGGCGGTGGCCGGCGGATATGCAAGCGTTGGCCGCGCCAAAGAGGCCCTCAAGCTCTACAAAACGATTCCCATGCAGGACGCGAGCGTCGGTGACTATCAGGGCGCAATCAGCGCGGCTCTGGCTGCCGGCGACAGAACGCAGGCTGAAGATTGGCTGCGCCATGCGCTCGAGCTTTACGGCCGCGACCCGGCCATCCTAACGCTTGCGGCCCGCTTTGAGCAGGCACGCGGCGACAATCAGCGCGCGGCCGACTACTGGCGCGCGGCAATCGCGGCCATGCCTGCGTCGTCTCCTGCAGATAAGCTGGCGCACGAACTTGTCTATCCCGAGCAGGACACGCGTGCGCATCGCGCCGTGACTGCCAGTGACCTGCAGCGCCTGCTCGATCCAGACTCCGAGCCATTCCCAAGGACCACCAAGCTGCCGCCGCTCCCCGCTTATGGTCCCGATCCTTACGGCGCGAAGGCTCCGGCCGTCGTCAACGAACCTCAGTCATCCGTGCCGCCGCAGGGACAGCCGCAACTCGTCCAGCAAAGCTACGCGTTTGCCGGCCAGTACGCGCCCAGCGGGCAACAGAGCGGCGCAGCGCCGTTGCGCGATGCCGTCTATCATCCATCCAGCGGTTCGCACTTCGGTCAAACCGCCGTTTTCAGATCCACTCGCCGTGGCGTCGATTCAATTGAACCGGCTCTGCTTCATCCAGTCAGCTACGCGCAGCAGCAAACTGCACAGCCGGCCGCAGCTGCAGCCGCGCCCATCTCAGCCAACGCTCCGCATACCATGCAGACCGATGCCTACAAGGGCTTGATCTTTTCGCTCATGGCCGGCAACCGCAATGCCGAGGCTCTTGCCGAGCTTGCCAAGATTCCGCCCGATGCGCGGCGTCTGCTCGATTCCGACATAGAGTTCGTGCAGGGAATCGCGAGCTTGTACATCGCCGTCTCCGACTTTGCGCGCGCCAGCGAATACCTGAAGCGCGTCGACAGCTACTATCTTGCGCATGGGGCCCAGGCACCCGCGGCCCTTGAGATTCAGCGCGCCTGGCTGTACTACAACTTTAACGACGATGCGGATCTGTATCCGGTAATGATGCGCCTGGATGCGCGCCCCGATCTTGCCGCCGAGCAGCGCGGCCAGTTGAACGGATTGTGGGCAAGCTGGGCCGTGCGCCGCGCCCAGGCGGCAATCGCAGCAGGCGACATGCGCCGTGGCGTGCAAATCCTGCAGGCCGCCTCGCAAGACTATCCTGACAACATGAGCGTGCGCCGTGCCGTGGCCAGCGCATACCTTCAGGTTGGCTGGGCGACCGATGCCGTGTCGCTCTTCAAGACGATTCCCATGGACAACGCCACGCCCGCCGACTACCAGGGGGCGATCTCCGCGGCTCTGGCAGCGCCCGACAGGGCGCAGGCTGAGAAGTGGCTGCGCCAGGCGCTCACGCGCTATCCGGGCGATCCCAAAGTCCTTGCCCTCGCCGGCAACTATGAGCACGCCCGCGGCGACGACAAACGTGCCGCTCAATATTGGCGCGCCGCACTCGCCGCCATGCCCGTGGGCTCAACCCTGCAGAGCCTCGACAGCAAGATGACTGCGCTCTCCGGTACCTACCAGTCTCCGCTGCCCGGCGACACCAAACGTCTTCTTGACCCGCGCGCAGACACGCGGCCTTTAGCCGCACAGGCTCCTCTGCCGTCGTACCATGCCGCGCCGCAGACAATTCCTGGCTCGGCCGCATCCGGCGTACAGTCGCCTTCAGCTCCGGCCCAGCCTCCGGTTTGGAACAACACAGCCCCCGCCGCGCAGAATCCACCCATTACGTTGCCGGTGTTCATCAATCAAAGTGATGCAGCCCCTCAGCCGTCTGTCGTGCATTCGGTGCCAAACGCCGTGTCTTCTGCACCGGCTCCCCAGCCGCTGGTTCATCCCGCTTTTCCCGTGACGCCCGATCCGGTGCGCACGTCCGCGGCTCCCGCGCAGCCGACGGTCTACCAGATGGCGCAATACACGCCCTCGGCGCAGGATGCGGCAACCGGTGCCTACTCCGCACCGCAGCAGCAGACGGTTGCTCCCGCCAAGCCAGCAGCGGCGCCATCGCATCCGGCAACTTCGGCAGCAAGAAAGCATAAGAAAGCCGCCGCGCACGCCCGAAAGCAGCCGTGCAAGCCCTGCCAGGCTGCAACGCCGCCGCCGGCTCCGCAAGAAATCGTCAGTGCCCCTCCGCTCAGCAGCGCACCAGCCGTGCCTGAAGCACCAGCACCCACTGCGGTTCAAACGCCTGCGCTTCAAGCACAGCAGGATCAGAACCAGCCCGCCGGTTCTGAAACCGGCATTACCGATCAGGAACTCGAGCAGCGCAACCTGCCGCCGTTGCGCGGGCCGTGGGTTCGCCTGCAGCGTCAACAGAACCAGATCAGCCCGCGCGAAGAAGCCGAGATGCAGTTGCACGCCATCGAGAGCGGCTACTCCGGCTGGCTCGCGGGAACTGGCCTGCTCAATTACCGCAGCGGCGTCCTGGGCTACGACCATCTCACCGCGCTTGAAGCTCCGTTTGAGGCGTCCGCGCCCATGGGCTATCACGCGCGCTTCACCGTCATCGCCAGACCAGTATTTCTTGACTCCGGCCAGGCCGACGGTACGGCCACCATCTCCGTGATCGAATCGGGTGTCTCCGGCAGCGGGCTCACCAACATTCCCGAGCCCATCGGAACCCAGACCAACACAAACACCAATCCGCCCGCGCAGCAAAACGCAACGGGACTCGGCGGAGAGGTACAGCTTGCCTTTCCGAACTTTGCCATCGCCGGCGGATACACGCCCTATGGCTTCCTCGTCACCACCGTCACAGGCCGCATGATGTTGAAGCCGGGCAACGGTCCCATCACCATCAACTTTGTGCGCGACGCGCAAAAAGACAGCCAGCTCTCCTACGCAGGCTTGCGCGATCCTGCCGGAAATTCGCTCGGCCATGAAGGGCAAATCTGGGGCGGCGTGGTCTACAACCAGGGCAACATCCAGTTCGCGCGCGGCGACGCGCAATCAGGCTACTGCTTCAGCGCCGGCGGCCAATACCTCACCGGCCACAACGTGCGCAACAACACGCGCATCGACGGCGACGGCGGCGCATGGTGGCGCGCGTGGGCAGCTCCCGAGTATGGCAACCTGAGCGTGGGCGTCAACTTCTTCGCCATGCACTACGCCAACAACGACAACGCCTTCACGCACGGCATGGGCGGCTACTTCAGCCCGCAAATGTACTTCCTGGCCAACGTGCCTTTGACTTATACCGGCCACTACCAGACCAACTGGCACTATAACGTGGTGGGCGCATTCGGTCTGCAGGCCTTCCAGGAGAACAAGACACCTCTCTGGCCGCTGGCCGTTGACAAGGCTCTTGAAACCAGCTTGAGCAGCCCCATGCTGCCCGACCTTACCAGCGTCGGCCCCAACTACGATCTGCGCGGTCAGGTCTCCTACCAGATCGCGCCGCACTGGTTCGCCGGCGGCTTCTTCGGCGCAAACAACACCCGCAACTACAACTCCGCGTCGGTTGGTTTTTCGGTGCATTACATGTTCCGCCCGCAGCCCTCGGCCGCAACCGCGCCCACCGGCATCTTCCCGACAGATGGCCTGCGACCGTTTACCGTGCCATAGGCCGATGCACCCTTGATATAGCAATACAGTCAGGGTGCCCTATCCTTTCCACAGTTTCATCGTGGAAAGGATGGGAACCACAAATCTCATCACGCCGTCTTTTTCGTCTCTGACCACTGTTGTGAGACCACGAACCTTGACCATCAAACCGGGTGTAGAATTCTTTCGTCGTGGCGAAACTCATCCGCTATCAGCAATGCGGCCGTTTTCATTTTCTGACCTTCAGTTGTTATCACCGGCAGGCGTTGTTGACGCGGCCGAAAAAGGCGGTTGAGGTTCGTGGTCTCCCACCCTTCGCAAAAAACGCGAAGGATGGGGCACCCATCGTGTTATGGCAGACAAAGCGTGCGCTACCCGCCCCTGATGCTTCCAGGCGCTTCCGCGCGCCAGCTTGCCTCCTTTGTGCTATTCGCAGCCGCCAAGTTCAGTGCTAGCTTGCCCACAGGAGATCCCTGTGAGCCTGAGCAGCTTCCTTGCCAAGCAATTTGTCAGCGTCATTGAGTGGAACGAGCCAGAGGATGGCATCCTTAGCTACCGCTATCCCATGCTCGACCTGGAGATTCAAAACGGTGGCCGTCTCACGGTCAGCGAGTCGCAGATGGCCGCCTTTGTGAACGAAGGCCACATTGCCGACATCTTTGGTCCCGGCCTGCACACACTCAACACCCGCAACCTGCCCATCCTTACCGACCTGATGAACTGGGACAAGGACTTCGAGTCGCCGTTCAAGTCCGAGGTGTACTTCTTCTCCACGCGGCTGCAGCTTGACCAGAAGTGGGGCACGGCAATGCCCATCACCATTCGCGACGCCGAATTTGGAGCGGTGCGGCTCAGGTGTTTTGGCATCTACTCCTACCGCATCGCCGATCCGCGCCTGTTCTTCAACCAGGTGAGCGGCACGCGCGATGTCTACTTTGCCGCCGATCTCGACGGCCAGCTTCGCGACACAATCCTGGCCCACATCGCCGGTGGATTTGCGTCGAGCAACGTGCCGTTTCTCGATTTGGCCGCGAACCAGGCTGCCATGGCCGCCAAAATCGGCGAGCAGTTGAAGCCGGTGTTCGCAGGCCTGGGACTCGCGCTGGAGCAGTTTGTGGTGGAGAACGTCTCCTTGCCCGACGAGCTGGCCAAGGTGCTCGACCAGCGCATCGGCATGAAGATGGTTGGCGACGTGGGCCGCTACACGCAGTACGCGGCAGCCGAGTCGCTTGACCTGGCCGCGGTTAACACCGGCGGCGGCGCGGGCGTGGGCATGGGACTGGGCGCAGGCGCGGCGGTGGCGCAGGTGCTGGCGAGTTCTCTGAAGGCGTCCAATGCCGTGCCGTCGGCTCAGCCTGCCGCCTCTTCCAGCGGACCAGCCGCGGCAACCGACACAAAGTTCTGCATCGATTGCGGCAAGCCGATCACGGCCATCGCCAAATTCTGTCCGGAGTGCGGAAAGCCGCAATGAACAATTGTCCCGCCTGCGGAGCGCCGTTGAACCCCCGCCCCGATACCACTGGCTTCGAGTGCAGCTATTGCCATACCGTCTTCTATCCCGGTGAAGAGGACGAAGGCGTCGAGGTTTCGTGCGCCGTTCAAGACTCGAACCCCGACTCCGGTTTTCCTGCGAACCTCGCGTGCCCCGTCTGCCGCGTTCCTTTGGTGACGGCGTCCATCGCAAAGATTTCGGTGCTCTATTGCACGCAATGCCACGGCCTGCTCTTGCCCATGGGCGCGCTGGAGTCGGCAATCGACGAGTTACGCGCCGCAGCAACGAATCCCACCGTGCATGCTCCAGCGGATCGCGGCGATTTGAAGCGCGTGCTTCAGTGTCCCCGGTGCAATCGGCGCATGGACACGCATTTCTACGCGGGGCCGGGAAATGTGGTGGTCGATAGCTGCGACGACTGCCTTCTCGTTTGGCTTGACCGCGGCGAACTCACCCGAATTGCGCACGCACCCGACGAGGTTGCTGTCAACAGCTTGGAACGCTTTTAGGTCAATAGTTATGTAAATTACGTCGATCCATTTCGGATCATACAAGTCCAAAGTAATGACACAAAGGTGGTATTCCAGCAAATGATGTTCGATCTAATACTTAAGTTGCATTACCGATGGACGACTGAATTGCATTACCGATGGAGGCCTGAATTCCCAAGGCATCTCGCATTGGCTGATTTCCTGGACAAGAAACAGTATTTTGAGGAGTGATATGAAACTGCACCTCAGAAACGCCGAAAGCTGGCCAAGGCTTTCGAATGAAACCAGCCGCCGAGATTCCATCGGCCGCGCAATTGGGCCTTGTCTCAAGCGCCTAGGCCGCAGCGACGGTGGCTCACTCATTGAGTTTGCCCTCGTTGTTCCAATGATGATGACAATCATCACCGCCCTGTTCTGTTTCGGAGTGGCGCTGAGTGAGTACATGGTCATGACCAATGGCGTCAACGCCGGTGCGCGGGCATTTGCACTCAGCCGCGGCGTCACCGTCAACAATTCCAACGGCACAACCTCGCAGATTACCGACCCCTGCGCCTTTGCGGTGCAAACAGCCCAGCAATCTGCGTCCATTCTTGGCAGCAGCGCCGCGTCCTTCCAGATTACCTGGACCCCCAACGGAGGAACGGCAACCATCTATTCCACCACGTGCAACAACATCGGAATAGGCTCTGGCGACACTGTAACGGTACAGGCTTCCTATCCCATTTCAATGCTCGTCTATGGATGGACGCCAGGCACTTTGAACATGTACGCCCAAACTACTGAACTGGTGCAGTAGACGGAAACAACCCACGCTTTGGCGGCAATCGATCCGGCAAAGGAAAGGCAATGCAGGTTTCGAGGTTAGTGCCAGGAGACTATCCCATGGAAAACTCCACTCGCAATTCGAAAACACGTCTTCATTCATGTTCGAAGAGAACGCCAGCCAGTAGTAGCAGGGCTAAGGGCCGCCGGTCGTTTCTGTTTACGTTGTTCAAAGGCGAATCTGGCCAAACTATGCCGTGGGTCGCCCTCATGCTGATGACGTCCCTGGGCATGTCAGCGCTGGTAGTGGACGTGGGACACGCCATGGTTGTTCAGCGTCAACTGCAGTCTGCGTCCGATGCCGCCGCTTTAGCGGCGGCCCAAAACATGCCCACCGGCAGCTACTCCGCCGTCGGTCAAACCTACAGCGCAGGCACGGGCGATAAGAACCTCGCCAGTGGATTTGCCATCACCGGAGGCACCGCCACCGTGACGCCGCTGTGCCTCACTACCGTGTCGAACTGGGGGGTTCCATGCACCTCCACCAGCCCCAATGCCGTTAGCGTCACGCAGTCAGCCACCATTCCCACGTTCTTCGCCGGAATCTTCGGCGTAAAGAATATGACGGTGAGCGCAACCTCAACGGCCGCCGCCAGAGGCTCGATTCCGCTCCCGTACAACGTGGCAATTGTCCTCGACTCGACCCTGTCGATGGTCACCTACGACAGCAATTGTGGCGCCTCGCAGATGAATTGCGCTCTCCAGGGTGTGCAGAAACTGTTGAGTACTCTGTATCCCTCGGTCAATTATGTTTCTCTGTTTACATTCCCTAATGTCACCACTGGGACCGTCGGTATCGATTCCAACTGCGCGACGGCGATCAATAGCAGTAGCTTTCCCTACGACAGGTCGCTCTCGTCTTACATTTCAATGCTGCCTGTAGGCAGCTATGCTAGCTACCGTGGCGATAGCACGGGATGGTCGGGCATTCCAAATGCCATGCCCTACACATTTCCTGCTATCCCGACAACGACTGCGGGTTACACCGTGGGGTCTGGCGCTAATGCGCCCACCTACCAGGTTGTCGGTTTCTCAAACGACTTCCGAACATCCAATCAAGCAACCACTCTGAATACCAGTTCCAAGCTGGTAAAGGCCGCGGGCGGCGGCGTAAGCGGATGCGGGGGCATGCAGCCTTCCAACTTCGATGGCGATTACGGAACCTACTATGCGGGAGCGCTCTATGCGGCGCAAGCGGCCCTGCTGGCCGAGCAGTCGAAGAATCCAGGGTCGAAGAATATCATGGTGATCCTCGGCGATGGAGATTCAAACTCACCCAATTCGTCGAGCAGCCCGGACTCCAATAGCCCCGGAATTCCCTCAACCACGGCCCAGGCCACCCAGTCGCTCACTTCCAGCTCCTACACATATCCGGCCAGTTATCTTCTGGCCACAAGTAACGGCACCTATCCTTCGTGGAATGGAGAGTGCGGACAGGCTGTAGATGCCGCCAAGTACGCAGCCACGTATTCCGGCAATCCTACAACGATCTACACCATTGCCTACGGCGCATCCAGCAGTTCCGGCTGTAGCAGCGATCAGAGTGCCGGCACTCACCAGGGAATCACCCCATGCCAGACATTGCAGCAGATGTCTACAGGCTGGACTTCGGGCGCCAAAACGTATTTCTATTCCGACTACTACGCACCGGGCGGTGACTCGGGCTGCCAGGCCGCGGACAAGAACAACCAGGTTACCTCGTTGAATAGCATCTTCGAGGCGATCGCGACAGACCTTACATCGGTGCGACTAATCCCCAACAACACGAATTGATACTTTCTTGGGAGCGGATCTCGGCATGACGTGGCGTACATCGCCACGTCATGTGCATTTATGGGCGCGCTGAAAGGTGCCGGTCAGCCGCGCCGCAGCGGCTTGTTCATCGGGACCACCTGCACGGTCACATCGCGAACCTCAGACAGAAACCGGTTCAGCACTGAGCCGCGCAGAAGAATGTCCCAGCGCGAACGTGCCGACTGGCCAAACACAACATGCGAAATGTTCTCCTGCTGCGCAAAGCGGATGAGCGCGTCGGAGACATTGCGCTCTGTAAGCGGCACCACTTTTGCGCCCAGGTCGCGGGCCATGCGTTGGAACTCTTCCAGGCGATGATAGGCTTCGGGATCGCCGTGCCCCTTGTCGTCGTCGGGCCGGCTCACGTATACCGCGTACCAGTTGCTGTTCAGCCGGCCGGCGATGCGCGCACCCACGCGTAACAGCCGCTCGGTGCCGGGGCGTGTGCTCAGGCAGACCATCACCTTCTCCGGTATGGGCGCCTGTTCCAGTCCCTGCGTGCGGCGATACTCTGACGCGCGGCTGCTTACCTGTTCGGCGGTGGTGCGCAGCGCCAGTTCGCGCAGCAGGTTCAGATTGCCTTTGCGGAAGAAGTTGGCGAGCGACTGCTCCACTTTCTCTGCCGCGTAAATCTTGCCCTGGCGCAGCCGGTTGCGCAACTCGTCCACGGTCACGTCCACGTTGACCACTTCGTCGGCCCGCTTGAAGAAGTTGTCGGGAACGGTCTCGCGGATAACTGTATTGGCGGAGCGGTTGACTGAGTCGTTCAGCGTTTCAAGGTGCTGGATGTTGACGGCAGTCATCACGTTGATGCCGGCGTCCAGCAGCTCCAGCACGTCTTCGTAGCGCTTCCGGTTCCGGCTGCCGGGTATGTTCGTGTGGGCCAGTTCGTCCACTACTACCGTGTGGGGATGGCGCGCGATAATCGCGTCGATATCCATCTCTTTCAGGTTCACGCCGCGGTAGGGAACTACGCGCTGGGGAATGACCTCCAGATCGCGGACGCGCGCTTCCGTCTCCGCGCGGCCGTGCGTTTCCACAATACCGATCACCACATCCACACCAAGCTGGTGCTTCATGCGGTGGGCATCGTTCAGCATGTCGTAGGTCTTGCCTACGCCCGGCGCTGCGCCCAGATAGATGCGCAGCCTGGCTTGCTCGGGATTCTTCTCGAGTACGATTTCCGGCATAAACTAGCCCACCTCGACGGGATGCCGGACTTCTTCCACAACGGCAACCGGAAGGGTAAAGCGGAAGGTGGTGCCATGGCCCAGGCGGCTCTCTACGGCAACCTGGCCACCCAGCGACTCTACCAGGCGGCGCACCAGCGACAATCCGAGTCCCGAGCCCTTCTCGGAATATGTGTTAAACCGATCGAAAATGGTGCTCAGCCGCTCCGCCTCAATGCCGCGGCCGGTATCGCGCACCGTGAACTGCACAAAGTCCTTGATCTCCTCGGCGGCCAGCAGAATCTCGCCGTCCTCGGGCGTATAGCGGATGGCATTCGCCAGCAGGTTGTCTAGGATGGAGTGGATCGCGCGCCGGTCGCCCTTGACTGCGGCCAGGTCGGCGTAAGCGCGTATATCCACGCGAATATGCTTTTGAGCGGCTTCGTCGCACAAGCGGTCCCGAGCAGCGCCCAGTTCCTGAAAGGGGCGCAGCCGCTCCAGTTTCAGTTCGCGCTTGCCGGTATCCAGCTCGGCCACTTCAATCAGGTCGGCCATCAGGTAGCTCAGCTTCTCTGATTCCGCAATGGTTGAAGCCACCAGCTCGGCCTGCAGCGGTAACAGTTCGCCGCTAAAGCCCTGGCCTAGCGCGTAGAGTCCGCGGCGCAGCTGCAGCAGCGGGTCGCGCAGCTTGCGGCTGGCCACGGCAATAAACTGCGTTTTAAAGCGATCGGTATCCTGCAGCGTAGTTACGTCTTCCAGCGTGGTCACCGCGCCTAGCAGGCGGCCCTCTGAGTCGCGCATCGGCGTCGTGCGCAGCCGGTAGCTTCGCTCCTGGTTGCCAATGCGCAGCGGCAGCATGGCCGCTTCGTCCTCCGTCGCCACCGCCTTTTGCATTGAGACGGCGGCGCGGATGGCAGACAGAATTTTGTCGCCGCCCGGCGTATTGGCCAGTGCCATCCGGTCGCCGGCAGCTTCGCCTAGAATCTCGGCGGCCGCCTGGTTCACTTTCAGCACCTGTCCGCGCCCATCGGTCACAATAATCGGCTCAAAGATCGACTGCAGCACCGCGTCGGAGAGTTGGAACTCCATTTGCCGGCGACCGGCTTCTGAGTCGCGCAGCTCCCGAACTCGAGCGGCGATGCGGCTAAGCTCGCCGGCGATCACTCCAAAGCTGTCGCGGCTGCTCCACTCCACGCGATGGTCAAGGTTTCCCTGAGCAATGCGATGAGCGTCGAGCGCCAGCATCTGGATGGGCCGCAAGACAGAAAAAATCGTTCCCGCCCCCACAATCGCAGCCGCGGACAGTACGATGTAGGCCATTCCGGGGTGCCCCGAAGCAGCCAATGCACGATGAGCCGCAAACGCCAGCCAGCCCGTCAGGCAGACAAGAAGCACGCAGCCGAGGATGAGTCGCTGTGAAAGGTTGAGCATTGCCCGGTCTCCATACCGGTTGTTCTGTGTTTCAACTATTGTCGCGGAAGGACCATCATTCCGCAAAGCGCAGATTGCTATTCGGCCCAGAATCGTTGACGTTTTGATCGTTCGAGTTTTTCTCTGGAACCTCGCACACCGACAGCGACTGGTTGTGCCAGCGGCAGTCGAGCCCGGCGGGCCAGGGGTACCTGACCAGCACCCACGTCACGCCGAACTGGTTTCGTAGCCGTTCAAAATCTTGCAAACCAAAGCTCTTCCAACCCTGTTGAGCCTCTACCTGAGTGTTCCAGAGCGGCCCAAGCTCCGGCACTTGGGTCACCACCGCGGAGTCCTTGATCGCATCTGCCAGTTGGCTGCGCTCGGCGAGCGCACGAAAGCTGTGGTAGTCCTCTTTGGGTAATGCAAGGTAGCGTGGGTCCAGGGCGAAGTACGCGTCTGTTGGCGTGTTCGTCCTGATCCATGCAAAGGCCTGCAGCCAGGGGTTGGCAGGGGCGCTTCCCGGCCATTCGATATGAGCGCTGTTGCCGAACTCCAGCCGTTGGGCCACAAACATTGCTCCATTAAAAATCACCAGAAAAACCGCCCAGCGCCATACGCTGCCCTTCAGCAGATACTTTCCCGCCAGGCAGCCGGCAATTAGAGCCATGAAAAAGTAAACGATCTGAAGGTAGCGCATGGGCTGGAGAGGCGTAAGCCGGATCAGCGAGGGAACGGCCAGCAGAGTCATCGCGATCGCCTGGCAGACCGCCGCATACACAAACACCGCCAGCGAAAAGCGCGCCAGCCTGGTCTGGCCGTGTTTGCTCGCCACACGCCACAACAGCCAGAACAGAAAGATTGGCGCCAGCGCGCCCAGCCACTCGTACCACGTCCATTTGTACAGGTAATAGTAGGTGCGTGTATCCAGCGCCTTTTTCCACAACGGATTGGGCGACTCAAAGATCCAGCCCAGGGGCACGGCGGCGGCCAGCGAGGCCGCACTCGGAGCCCTGTGCCACGAGCTCACCCACAAACGAACCGGCTCTGACAGGCAGGCGCCAAGAAAAAAGCAGAAGCAGACTCCCGCCGCAGCCATGATGGGATGAATCAGCAGTGCGATGGCAAGCAGCGGTGCGGCCTGCCATCGCCTGTCCTCAAGGACGCGCCAAACCGCCAGCAGAATCAGCGCGGTTGCGGCATTGCGGGCGTGCAGATGCTGGTCCAGCAGAAAAAGCCCCGTTCCCGCAACCGGCAAAGTGAACATTGCTGCTACCATCGCCGTGCCGGCCCAGCGAGCCCGCTCCTCATCGAACAGGGAACACGCAATCCTCCAGCAGGCAAACACCACAATGGCAATCGCCGCCAGTTGCCCGGCCAACTCCATCACCGCGACCGGCATGCCCGTGAGCCGCACCGCGCTGGCCATGATCTTATCGAAATAACTCGCCTCAAGCTGGATGCGGAAGAACTCCGCGTCGTGCGGGTAGAGCGCTGGATTCAGGTCCATCTTGACTGCGGAGAGATAAAGTCCGTCGTCCTCGAGGCCGGGGTGATAGCCCATCACGGCAAATCCGAGAAGCGTGAAGCACAGGAGCAGCCATGCGCTCCGAAATCTGCGTTTTGCGGTCAAATCCAGAACTCTCTTTTGGTTGTGCTCTAAGACCGTCTGCGTTTCTTGGGATTGGAATCGGCGGTGTGAGTCTACCGCTTTAAGCGGCATTTCCCCGTTTCCTTATTTCTCTATAAATCCCGTATACTCAAACGAAGAATGTCGTCAGTCGTGATAGATCCATCGTACATGCCGGTAGACGGCCCGGCAACGCATGCCCAGTCTTTAGCGGCCAAGGCGGAGCATGCCCCTGAGAAGCTAGCTCTGGTCATCCCCACACTGCGCGAAGCTGACAACATCCGCAGCGTGATCGATCAGGTCCGCGCGGTGCTCGATCCCCTCGCCATCCGCTATGAAATTCTGATCGTCGACGACGATAGCCGCGACGGCACTGAGGAGATCGTCAATGCGATCTCCCAGATCGATCCGCGTGTCCGTCTGCTCATCCGCAAAGGGCAGCGCGGCCTATCCGGCGCAATTCTCTACGGCTGGCAAAACACGGATGCATCGATCGTCGGTGTCATGGATGCCGACATGCAGCATCCTCCCGATCTGCTTCCCAAGCTGGTGGCATCGGCGCTCGCAGGGCACGATCTGGTCATCGGCAGCCGCTACACGCCTGGTGGCTCGCTCAACGACTGGAACAAGCTGCGAAAGCTTATCTCCGAGGCCGCCGTCGCCGTCACCTGGCCCATCCAGCGCACAGGGCTCCGCGCCAAAGATCCAATGTCAGGGTTTTTCTTTGTGCGCCGCCAATGTATCGAGCGGATTCCGTTCCAGCAGAGCGGCTTCAAGCTGCTGCTTGAAATCCTGGTCCGCGCCAACATTCACTCGGTCGATGAGATTCCCTTCGCCTTTGGGCTCCGGAGCCGCGGTGCAAGCAAGGCAAGCATCAAGGTCGCTGTCGATTACGCGCGCCTGCTGGTCCGCCTCTACGCCAGCCGCCTTCATCTCACCCGCGACTAGTTTCCTGAACGCTTGATCTTGTGACATGATTGGGTGCCCCAGGTCTGGATTTTCAGACCTGGGAATGCACGAACACAAGGTCCGAAACTACGCGTCCGCGGACACATGTTGTTTTTGCAAATTCTAAATATTCGGCATCAGCATCCGCAGCAGCAGAAACCCCGCCACTCCCGCAAAGAAAACCAGCGCCATGCGAATCCCGGGTTCCCGATTCACCTCAGGCACCAGATCGCTCGCCCCCACATACAAGGCCACTCCGGCTGAGATCGGCATGCCGTACGGCAGCCAACTGGGAACCACTTCAATCACGGCTACGCCCAGCAGCGTTGCCGCCGCCAGTCCCACGGCCGAGTAGAAAGCCCAGGTGCGGCTGCGCCCGCTGGCCAGCATCACACTGGCCATCGTGAATCCCTCCGGCGCTTTATGC
Source organism: uncultured Occallatibacter sp. (assembly GCA_964481595.1). Lineage (GTDB taxonomy): Bacteria > Acidobacteriota > Terriglobia > Terriglobales > Acidobacteriaceae > Telmatobacter. Next base: position 14,808 of record CAYZVG010000028.1, read on the forward strand.
AGAAAGATCGCCATAAAAATCAGCCAGCCTAGCCAGTTCGACACTACGAATCCCGAGCCGATGGCCACCCCATCAAACAGCGCGTGAACGCTCAACCCGGCTAGCACCGACATGCCGGTGTGCCGGGAGACAAATTCCCCGTGGTGCGTTTCCTCACCGTAGTGGAAGTGACCGTTAATGGTGTGTTCGAGCAGGTGCACAATGCAATAGCCGGCCATGATAAAGATCGGCCCTTGCACCGGATTCAGCTTCAGGCTCTCCGGAGCCATTTCGATCAGCGCCACAGCCATGAGAAAGCCGGCGCCAAGAGCCACAAAGTAGCGCAGGTAGCGCTCCACACCCCGAGCCCGTACCAGCACGGCACCACCGGCAATGTCGGCCAGCGCGGCAACCGTGCCCAGAACCAGCGAAAGTCTATTCATGCGCCTTTGTTCCTAACCAATCGATTGCAAATCCAATTGAGTTGCCTGACCAGGTATCCGGTCGCATCGAGTAGTGTGCTGCCTATCTCGATCGAGCATTGAAACTGGGTGCCCCATCCTTCCGCGTTCTTTGCGGAAGGGTGGGAAAGCACAAACCTCAACCGGACCCGCGGCCTGACTCTGATCAACCAACAAATCATGGGTGCCCCAGGTCTGGATTTTCAGACCT
>CAYZVG010000029.1:0-15201 GCA_964481595.1 uncultured Occallatibacter sp.
CAGGCGGAATGCCGCCCAGGGCTGTGTAGAGCGCCATCTTGCCGATGGGGATGCCCATGCCGCCCGCGCCCTGGTCGCCCAGGCCCAGAATGCGCTCGCCGTCGCTGACGACGATGCAACGAACCTCGTCATAGCGCGGGTGAGAGAGAATCTTGTCGATTCGGTCCTTGTTGGGATAGCTCAGAAACAGGCCGCGGGGCTTGCGCCAAATCTCAGAGAAGCGCTGGCATCCCTCGCCCACGGCAGGTGTGTAGACGATGGGCAGCAGTTCCTCAACGTTGTGCTCGATGAAGGAGTAGAAGAGCGTCTCATCGTTGTCCTGCAAATCGCGCATCATGCGGTATTGGCTGAACTGCGAGCCCCGGCTGCGCAGGGCAATCATGCGGCGCTCGCGTTGGCTTTCGAGATCGCCGACCACAGGCGGCAGCAGGCCGTGCAAGGCAAATGCGTCGCGTTCCTGCTCGGTGAATGCGGTTCCCTTGTTCAGTCGCGGGTTCATCAACAGGTCGAAGCCCGAAAGGCTGGTTCGGTAAACGTTGTCATTGCCAGGCTGGGACGGCTGAGTCTCGTTGCTCAATCCAGTGTCTCCTTGTGTTCTAAGAATTTAGCCGCGTTTCGCGGCAGGAATTGGTTCGCTGCGACGCCAGTTACAGGGAGAGACACTTTACCGGCCTACACTCCGGCTGTTGCACGCTTGTACGTGTGCAGTTTGGTGTGTCACGCCCCAATGCTCAGTTTTGGGACTCTTTTTAGAGATGAAATTCGTTGGGTGTAGTGTCTTAAATTGTACAACGAATTGGGCAGAGCCGTGCCCGATAGTTGCATACAGAAAAGGACTAGAGGAATTGATCGCAATTGCCGATAAGAAATATTCTGCGGTGAAGTTCTATAAGCGAATGGAAATCTATGTTGAAATGGCAACGGCAAGCTCCTGAGGTTCCGGGCGCGGCAATCGCGTTTGTTAGCGCGTTGCTGGGGATCATGGCGACCGCAAGGTTCATGGCCTCGACACTGCACCCTGGCAGCGGATTGAGTTCCCCCGGCGTGGCCGGATTCGACGATGTGGCCATGGCGGTGGTCGCCGGCATCGTGGTAATGCTGGTTGCCGTGAAAGCCTTGACCGACCGGCGCGCAAGAATGGAGCGCGATCTGCTTGAAGCCTTTCTCGAGCATATTCCTGACCATGTTTATTTCAAGGATGTGAAGAGCCGCTTTGTGCGCATCAACCGGGCGATGGCCAACCGGTTCGGGCTTTCCGACCCGAGGGAAGCAATCGACAAGACCGATTCCGACATGTTCAGCCCAGAGCATGCCAATGAAGCCCTTGCCGATGAGCAGGAGATTATCCGCACCGGCCGAACGGTCAAAGGCAAAGAGGAAAAGGAGACCTGGCCCGACGGGCATGAGAGCTGGGTCATCACCACCAAGACGCCTTTGGAAGATCGTCGCGGCCGCATCGTCGGCACTATGGGGATCTCCCACGACATTACGGACCGCAAGCAGGCTGAAGCGCAGATCCGCTACATGGCGCTGCACGATTCGCTCACCGGGCTGCCGAATCGCACGCTGATGCAGGACCGGCTTTCGCAAGCCATCGTACATTCGCGCCGCGAGCAGAAGCAGGTGGCCTTGCTGATGCTCGACCTGGACCGTTTCAAAAACGTGAACGACTCGCTCGGCCATTACATTGGAGACCGTCTGCTTGAAGCGGTGTCAAAGCGCCTGAAAGGCTGCCTGCGCGAAAGCGACATTGTGGCGCGGCTGGGCGGAGACGAGTTCGTCATCGGCCTACCTGGGATATCCGAAACCCAGGATGCGGTGCTGGTGGCAGAGAAAGTGCTGACCACGCTGAGTGAAACATTCAGTATCGAGGGCCACGAACTCAAGATCAGCGCGAGCATCGGCATCAGCCAATGCCCAGGCGACGGTGAGAACGCCGAGAGTCTGCTGCAGCACGCGGACGCCGCCATGTACGGAGCCAAGCGCGGCGGGCGCGGCGCCTATTGCCTCTACGCGCCGGAGCTGAGCCAGGCGACGCGGCGACAGCAGAGGCTGGAACACGATCTCTACTATGCTTGCGAACGCGGCGAGCTTGTGCTGTTTTACCAGCCATTGGTCGCCACCAAGTCCGGTCACATTACTGGCGTTGAAGCATTGCTGCGCTGGCGTCATCCGGAACAGGGCCTGATCTCGCCGAACGAGTTCATTCCTCAACTTGAAGAACTGGGATTGATGGTGGAGGTTGGCTACTGGGTTTTAAAGACGGCATGCGCGCAAAACGTGGCCTGGCAGAAGGAAGGAATTCCACCGATCAGAATGGCGGTTAACCTCTCGGCGCGCCAGTTCACTCGCGGCGATATTGTCAGCACCGTGCAGAAGGTGCTGTGCGAGAGCGGATTGGACCCTAAGTGGCTTGAGCTGAACTGACCGAGTCACTGACGCTGGACGACTCGGAAGTGACGATCAAGATGCTGCGCGACCTGAAACGAATCGGCGTAAGCCTTTCGCTCGACGACTTCGGCACGGGCTGGTCTTCTCTGTCGTATTTGAGGCGGTTCCCGCTAAGCAGGATCAAGATCGATCGCTCATTCATGCGGGACATCTCTTCGCAGCCGGCAGCAGAGGCGGTTGTGAGGGCCATCCTCAGCCTGGGACGGACGCTGGGTCTTGCCTGTACGGCCGAGGGCGTTGAAACGCATCAGCAGTACGACTATCTGAAGAAACAAGGATGTTCGGAGATTCAAGGATTTCTTTACAGTCCCGCATTGCCTGCAGACGCTTGCCGCGAACTGCTGCGTTCGGGAAAGATCGGGACCATGGACGCTCTCGACGAGATCGAGGCTCCCCCAAACGTGCTGGAGCAACTGCCCAGTGACGTTCTTTCATCGGTCAGCGACCATCAACTGTAATGGATGATGGTTGTGCCGAATTTGCATGTCTGGTTCTCTCGCCGTGCGCTCACTGCGCACTACTCAAACTGAAGCAGCACAATCTCAGAATGCGTGCCGAGCCGCATGGGCGGACCCCATGTGCCCGCGCCATAGGACGTGTAAACCTGCAGCGCGCCGAAGCGTTGCAGGCCATAGGTGAAGCGGCCAAAAGCGCGGCGCGTGAACCACGTAAAAGGAAAGAGCTGTCCGCCGTGCGTGTGGCCTGAGAGCTGCAGGCCGACGCCGGCGCGTTCCACAATGGGCAGGCGGCTGGGCATGTGGTTGAGCAAAATGCTGGCCTCGCCGGGGACAAGCGCAAGCTGTTCGAGCGTGGCGCGCAGGCGGATGGGCGAAGTGGAATCGCCATAGGGAACGCCGGCAATGTGCAGGCCGTCTACGGTGACCTTCTCGTTGTGCAGTACCTTGATGCCGGCGCGGGAGATGGCGGCTAGCTTTTCCTTGGGGTCGCTAAACTCCTCATGATTGCCGCTGGAAAAGTAAATGCCAAGCGGCGCTTCAAGTTTGCTGAACGGAGCGACGAGGGCATCGAGATTGGCTTCGCCGCCGTCGTACAGGTCGCCGGGGATGAAGACGATGTCAGGCTTGAGCCGGGCGGTCATCTCTACGATGCGCCGGCTGAAGGCAACCCGGTTGATGTTGCCCAGGTGAAGATCGCTCATCACAACAGCGCGGCGTCCGCGCCAGCTCTCGGGCAGCCCGGCCAGCGCAACCGTGATCTCCCGAATGCGAATCAAGCGGCGATTGACGATGCCGAAAGTGCCGGCGAGCACAGCCGCCGCCGCAAGCGCGATGGCGATGAATGGACGCGCCTGCGCGGGATCGCGCAAGAGCCGCAAAGCCAGCAGTGCGTACCAGACCAGCCAGCTCAAACACGCGGCAAAGAACAGGTAATTCAAAAAGCCAAGCCAAACCGAGGCGCACCTGTAGATGAGATCCACCAGCAGGTTTGAGAACCTGAAGCTGAGCAGCGATGCCAGGACAAAGCTGAACGCAAGCACCAGAAGGACCGCGCGCACAGCAAGAACCGTGGCCACGGCAGGTGCGTTCCAGAAAGCGATCCATGTGTGGAACAGGAACCAGTGGGCGAGCAGCAACAGCGATTGTATGAGCACGAGGCCCAAGAGTGGCCATGCTTTCAAGCGGGAACTCCTTAGGGTCTGCTAACACGACTGGAACAGGCTCCAGAACTAGCAACAAACGCTAGAGTAATGATGGCACGAATGCCGCTGACGATTCATAAGGGCCGCGAAGATACGCAAGCCATGAAAGAATCTTGAAATATGGATGTAGACCGCATCGACGAGCTGGGCCTGTATATTTCCGTTCCGTTTTGCCGGTCGAAGTGCACCTACTGCAACTTTGCCTCGGGAGTTTACCCGGCCAGCGAGCAGGCGCGCTACGTGGAGCGCGTGATCGAAGACCTGGTGGCGGCGGGCGCATGGGCAGCGAAGATGGGCGCGGAAATGCCGCGGCGCGTGGACACGATCTATCTTGGTGGCGGAACTCCCAGCCTGCTTGCGCCGGAGTTGATTGCGCGGCTGTTTGCGGCAATCGCGGCCGAGTTCACTGTGACCGAGGACGCGGAGATTACCGTTGAATGCGCGCCGGGGCAGCTTGCCGACGACACGCTGAGTGAGATGGCGAAGGCGGGAGTGAACCGCGTGAGTCTGGGCGTGCAATCGTTTGTGGATCGCGAGGCGAGCCAGAGCGGGCGGCTGCACACGAGCGCGATTGTGAGCGCGGATATTGAGCGGCTGCGTGCGGCCGGCATTAGAAATATCAACGTGGATTTGATTGCGGGGCTTGCCGGGCAGACGCTGGCTTCGTGGCAGCACTCGCTGGATGCGCTGCTGGCCCAGGGAGTGCCGCACGCCAGCGTGTACATGCTTGAAGTGGACGAGGACTCGCGGCTAGGGCGCGAGATGCTTGCAGGAGGCGCGCGCTACCACGCCGATCTTGTGCCCTCCGACGAAACGATTGCGCGCATGTACTCGATGGCAATTGAGCGGCTGGCCGGGTGCGGGCCGAATGTGGACGGTCTCGCTCAGTATGAGATTTCAAACTTCAGCCGTGCCGGGTTTGCGTCGCGCCATAATCTGCGCTACTGGCAGCGGCGGCCTTACCTGGGGCTGGGATTGGACGCTTCGTCGATGCTGCGCGCCGTGCAGAAGGATGGGCTCGCAGAAGACTCGGGCTACGTGCTGCGCGCCACGACGACCGACGACCTTGCCGCATTCCTGAATGCAACGGCCCAGCAGGAAACCGCGTGGCTGTCGCCGGCGAGACAGTTCGAGGAGGCATGGTTTCTCGGGCTCAGGCTGAACGCGGGAGTGGAACTCGCCAATCTGGAGCTGGAGTTTGGCGCAGCCGCGATGGCTCCCGCGCTGCGAGTAGTGGATCGATTGGCGGAGGACGGCCTGGTGACCGTGGCCGATGGCCGCGTGCGTTTGACTGCACAAGGGCAACTCTTGTCGAACGACGTTTTTCAGGAGTTTCTAGGCCTGACACCGGAGCTGGAATCCACAAATCGATAAAAAGTCTGCGCAACGGCAAACCGGATTGCCGCTGCAGCCGTCCTAGAAAGCGCCCCTTCCTCCGCCAAGGGCAGATTCCTGTTTCACGCGCAACACTAAACCAGTACAATTTGACAATTCTCCGTTCGGAGAGCAACTTTACGACATTTTCTGTTTCTTTCAAGATGGAACAGGTATAAAAAAATGCGCGCCTCAGCTCTCTATTCCCTTGTTTTCCTGCTGACTGGAACCATGGCGTTCCCGCAGGCGCAGCGCGCCCTGCTGATCGGGATCAATACCTATCAGCCGGCGGGAACCATGGCCGAACATCCGGCGGGCTGCATCTATGGGCGCTGCGAACTGGGAGCCTTCCAGAACCTTGACGGCGCGGTGAACGACGCCGATGCGATGGCCGATCTGCTGACCAGTCCCAAGTTTGGCTTTCCCGCAAAGAATGTAGTTCTGCTGACTAATCCCGCGCCGGCCAAGCCGCGTTCGGGCGTAGTGGTGCTGCCGGCCGCGCAAACCGATCATGATGGAATTCTTGCGGCCATGCAGAAGTATCTTGTGGACGAACCCAAGCCCGGCGATACGGTTGTGTTCTACGATGCCAGTCACGGTTCGCTGCGGGTAAACAGCAAGGGGACCAAGCTCACCATCCTGATGAACGGCAAGTACGTTCATGCCGACAGCACGCTGGTTCCCTCCGACGCGTACAAGGGCGGATACGACGTGCGCGACCGCGAGATGGCGAAGATCTTCAACGCCGCTGCCGACAAAGGCGTTCACGTAACGGCGATCTTCGACAGTTGTCACAGCGGCGGCATCAGCCGCGGCATCGGTCCGCGCTACATTGAGCGCACGCTGGCCTACGATCCGCGCGATATTGCCGAAGCGCCTGCGACGCTGCCCAGCGGCGATCCCAAACCGGGTCCTACCGAGCGCAAAGACAATCCGGCACTGGTCTTCAGTGCAGCGCAGCAGGATGAGACAGCCAAGGAGATGCCGCCGGCCGACAAGACCGCCGAGCCGCACGGAGCCTTTACCGCCGCGCTGATTGAGACGCTGCAGGCGCTGCCGGCCAATGCTCCCGCGTCGCTGGTGTATCAGCGCGTGAAGGCGGTGCTTGAGGGCGGCAGCGTGCCCGACCAGGAGCCCGATCTGGATGCATCGGAAGCGCGGCGGCAGCAGCCGTTGTTTGGCGGCACGGCGACGGACGCCGGCAAGCTGCGCACGGCAGCTCTGGGAACCGACGACGGCGGAGCCGTGATGCTCGACATTGGGCGCGCATCCGGCGTCGGCGTGGGCAGCGAGTTTACGGCGGCAAGTGCAGAGAAAGCTCAGCCAGTGATTTTGCGCGTTACCGATCTGGCCGGGATCGCGCGTTCTTCGGCGAGCGTGGTGAGTCCGGCAGGGGCCAAGGTTGCGCCGGGCACAGTCTTCGAGCTTTCCAAGTGGGTTCCCGCAGAGCAGGCGGCGCTGCATGTGTGGATGTGGCCGTCGAGTTTTACCGAGCAGGAGATTCTGGCCGCGGCGGAGGCGATTAGGTCGTCGGGCGTCGCGCTGGTCAACGATCCCGCCGAGGAGCCGTGGACACATGTTCTTAGCTGGGACGGAAAGAACTGGACGCTGCAACAGGCCGGCGCGGCTTCGCCAACGGTTCTCGGCGCGCAACTGACGGCGGATGCGCTCAAGAAGAACATTCCTGCGGGAGCAAAGCTGTGGGCCAATCTTCCGCCGGCAAAAGAACTGGCGGCAAAGCTGGCGCAGAGCGATCCGGCCAGCGCGGTGCAACCGGCGAAGGACCTGGCCGGATCGGACTATGCGCTCACCGGCACGCTCACACCGGACGGTCCGGCCTATGCGTGGTATCACAAGAACGAACTGGCGGCCGGACCGCCGACAGGAGCCAGGGATCATAGCCCCGGCTGCTCGGCCACCTCGCAATACCCGGTGCGCAGCAACTGGGTGGATATGACCGGCCCGGCCGACCTGGACAAAGGCGCGGCCGCGCTCAACAAATACGCATCGCTGCTGGCCAAGGTGCATGGGTGGCTCGATTTGGCGAACAGCCCCACCGACGCATCGAGCGGCGACTATTACTCGCTGACCCTGCTGCCGGCGGCGGGTGGAACCGCGGCCGACGGCCAGCCGGCGCGCCAGGGCGACCAATTAAAGATGGCTCTTACCTCAAGTGAGCGTGTCATTGAGCGGCGCTGGGTATATATTCTTGACATCGATTGCCACGGGAAGGGCACGCTGCTCTACCCGCTGGACTTTACCGAGAACAAGTTCCCCAACGATGCCGACAATGGCCGCCAGTTCTTGCTGCCCGGCTCGCGAACCCTGCGGATCGGACCACCCTACGGGGTCGATACGCTCATCCTGCTGAGTACGGCTCAGCCGCTGCCCGATCCTTACGCTCTGAACTTTGAGGGCGTTGCAACGCGCGCTTCCCGAGGGGTGGAGTCGCCCCTTGAAAATCTGCTTGCAAACACGAGCAGCGGAACCCGCGGAGTCTCAGGCGAAGTGCCCACCAACTGGGGCATTACGCTGTCAACCATGCGAAGCGTTCCTAAAGACGCGGGCAACTAGTGTGAACAGACCCGAAACCGCGCAACGAAATCGCGGGCAATGAACCCGCCAGGCAAAATCACTGAATTCCTCTCTGCAAAAGGAGTAAGACCATGTCCCTATCCCGACGCCAATTCGTTGCCGATACTTCGATGCTGGGTCTGTTGACCGCGCTTATGCCGGAGCTGGCCGCGGCGCAAGATGCCGCTGGGCAGGCTACGCTGGACGACACTCCTCACGACTCGTACGATTTCTGGAATGGATTCTTCGATTCCGTGAATCCCATGAGCCAGAATTACGGGACCAAGGCTGCCTCTCGCGGTCCCGCCGATCAGCTTCCCGATCCCCTGGCCGAAACGCAGTATCTGCACTACAACGACACAAGCAAGCTGCTGCGCTATGCAACCGACATCAAGAAAGAAGAGCTGCTGGATCATAATGGCGACGTTGCCATCAGCGTAGCGCTGTCGCAGTACCACCCGGCAAGCGGCAACGGCGAGCCCAGCGCGCGTGCGGTGCAACTGCGCCTGGATACGACGCAGATTCATCCGTACATGAACATCATTGCTCCGCTGGCTTGGACGGCGATCGCCTCGATTGAACCGAGCAAGGCGGGCAAGGTGTCGCTCGATCAGCTTGGATTCAGCAATCCCATGGCGACAGCCGGAACCAGTAAGATTCTGCTGACAGAAGGCACGGGCAAGGTGGCAGTGAATATCTCGAAGGCTGCGACCACATCGATCTTCGTGAAGGCGCTCAACATCATCATGCAGGGCGCAAAGATTGCCGCGCCGCTGGTCACGCTGCCGGCTATCAGCGTGCCGGCGCTCAGCGCATTTACCGAGGCGCTGAGCTACTGGGAAGACCGCACCCGCTTTATCATGGCCGGCAATCTGACCTCGGCGGTGGCCACGCAGCAGGCGCTGGACGATCCCGACCGCGACGACCGTTACATCGGGCTGCTCTCCGGCGACTACCTGATGGTTCCCGCACGGCATACCGATGAGCTGGCCAAGGCGCTGCCGAATCTTGACCTGGAGCAGGGATACCTGGTGCGCAAAGACGCCGATAAGAGCCAGCCGCTGCAAGCGAGGGCTGAGGCCGCCATCCCCGGCATTACCTACGCCTCAATGCGCGTGAGCGTTGCGCCGTTGGACTCGGTTGGAGCCAAAAACGCGTCGTCCAGCAGTTCTTCAAGCTCGGGCGACTCCAGTTCCAGCAGCTCGAGCTCGAAAAAATCAGGGAGCTCGAAAGGTTCGGGCAGCTCGGGCGGTTCGGGCAGTTCCGGCGGCTCAAAGAAGGGCAGCACCAGCACAGGCGGTAAGTAGTATCTGCAATTGCCGGGTATCCCTTTTTGCTGGAGCCGGTGCTAAGCTGTCCGCGTAGACGGGCAAGTGTCGAGGGGGAGAACGGGAAAATCGGGGGTCGGAATGAATTCGGGGATCAAGTTCGAAAGGGCAGCGTTCCTGGCGATCGGACTGCTGGCGGCTATGCCGTTGGGGGCGCAGAGTTTTGGCGCGTCTAAAGAGAAAGTGACATTGATGCGCAAGCTGCCCGGGCTGGTGCATCTTAACGGCAGCACCATTGCCGTGAGAGTGAGCGGAGGCAGCCAGGAGCTGAACAGCGATCTGCAGTCGCTGCTTGAAGCGGAGCTGCTGAAGGACGATCCCAACCTGCGTGCGGAAGCCAACACCGCATCGGTGATTGTGAACTGCCGGATTACGGACTTTGCGCATCCGCAGCCGACGGTCACCATGCGTTCGTCGCTGGCGGTGACCAAGACCGCGCCCAAGCAAGCTGCTTACGAGCGGGTAACGGGATCGCTGAGCGTATCGTTCGTGGCCCGGAGCGCGGGCGGCTCCACGTACACATCGGACAACGTGAGCGCCAAGTACGACCGCGAGTTCGACGCGAATGGCAACTCGACGTCAGAGGGCGTGAAGGGCACCATGACCAGCGCCTGGAAGCGGGTGACGGGTGGCGCCGGCAGCGAAGATCTGAACCCACCCACCGACGCCGAACTGCGCTCGCACCTTGAACTTGAGGTGGTGCGGAAGATAGCCGAGCACCTGGTAAACACCAGCGAGGCCGTTGAAGTGTACCTGGCCAAAGAGCACGGGGCGCTGGACCAGGGCGACAAGCAGGCGGTTGCGGGCTTGTGGGAGAAGGCTCTGGAGACCTTTGAGACCGCGCCGCCAAATCCCAAGCCGGCAGAGGATGCCTACCGTTTGTACGACACCGGCGTGGCTTACGAAGCGCTGGCCTACAAGGCCGAAGATCCGCAAATGGCCATGAAGTATCTTGACGAGGCGGCGATCGACTACGGCAAGGCGGTGGATGCGCGGCCCGGCGAAGCGTACTTTCTTGAGCCGCAGCATCGCATTCAAGATGCGATCGCGCATTATCGTCAGCTTGAGGCGCAACGGCATACGGCGCCCGCGCCGCCTACTGAGGTCGCGGCCAGCGACAAGCAGGTGAGCGCGGCAAGAGGGCTTACCAACGCGCAGGTCATCGCCATGGTCAAGTCGGGCATGGACGACGATACAGTAGCGCAGGCGGTTCGCGCGGCAAGGTCAGTGCAGTTCGACCTGACGACAACGGGCCAGCAGGCTCTGACCAGCGGCGGAGTAAGCCCAACTGTGCTGGCGGCGATGAAATCCCGCGCGGCGCGGATGCACACGGCATCGGCGTCGCACACAGCCTCACATGCCAATTGAACAGCGGCAATCATCATGATGAGCGGTGCGCGTTTGACGAGATCATTGCTGGCGTTCGTGGTCCTCGCAGTCGCGGCTTGCGCTCCTGCGCGTGCGCAGGATGATCGCTGCGGCGCGGGCCGTGACTTGGTGGTGCAGGCGCTGGAGCGGGCTACTCCGCAAGGCGGCAACGACGCCTATGAAGATGCGCTGCAACTACTGAAGCAAGCCGTGCAGGAGTGCGCCGAGCTGGGCGATGCCTGGTACTACCGCGGCCTTGTGGAGCAGAAACTGGGCCACGATGCGCTGGCGAAATATGCAATGGACAAGGCGCGCTTCAACAACTCAGAGGCGCTGGCCCAGGCGCTGAATCCGCTGGTGCTGGCTACGCCGGCAGGGCGCGGCATCGACATTGAGGAGAGTGCGCCGCCGGTCCAAAGCGCGCCTGCGCAGGTGGGTCCAGTAGCGCAAAAGTGGGCGCTGGTTATCGGCATAAGCCGGTTTACCGACGCGAAGATTCCGCGGCTGAACTACACCACCGCCGATGCAACGGCCTTTGCCGGAGAGTTGACCGATCCCGGCATAGGGCGCTTTGCGCCCAGCCATGTGCGCGTACTTACCGATGAGCAGGCCACGACCAGAAACATCAAAGAAGGCTTGAATTGGATTGCGCGCCAGGCCGGCGTCAACGACATCGTGGTGATTTACGTGGCCACGCACGGCACTCCGCGCACCGTTGATACAGCGGGCGGCGCAAACTACCTGGTGACTTACGATACACAAGCCTACAGTGGCGGCGGATTCGACGAAGACGCAATGTATGCCACCGCGTATCCCATGGTGGAGCTGGCGAATGCAGTAGCCACGCGCATGAGGGCGCTGCGCACGGCGGTAATTCTGGATACCTGCTACAGCGGCGGCGCGGCCGGCGCGCAGGCTGCGGGCGAGCTGGCCACCAAGGCGCCCGACCGGCAGATGCTGGAGCACATGAGCCAGGGCACCGGGCGGATTGTGCTGTCTGCGGCGCGCACCGATGAGGAGAGCCTGGAGAGCCCCGCGCTCAAGCACGGCTACTTTACCTACTATCTGCTGCAGGCGCTCAAGCAGGGCAAGGGCGCAACGCCGCTCAGCCAGGTGTTTGCGTCGGTGGCGCAACAGGTTTCAGCGCGCGTCTCGGCCGATGGGTCGCACCAGCACCCGGTGATGAGCCGCAGTTCCGCGGACGCGGATTTTGCTCTGGGCGCAATGGCGGATGCGCCATCCACGTCCGGGCAATAGAATAATCTTCGGCAGCACGCCGATCGGCCGGCAGGGGGTGAGATGAACCTGGGGCTCAAAGTACCGACACGTACGTTCGCACGCATAGCGCTGGCTTCCGGCGTGATTGTTGCTTCACTCGCTCAAGCGCAAACCACTTCTATCAAAGATCAGATTGCGGCCCACGAGCAAAAGCTCGCCGATGCCCGCTCGTCACGGCAGTATCGAGATGTCCTCGTCGAGCTGAACGAGCTGTGCGGCTACTACCGGCAGGCGGGCGATATGGAAAAGGCGCTTGATGACTGCAATCGGGCATTGCGGGACGAACGTCTTGTCCGCGCCAAGCCGGGTGTGGCGCTGACGCAAACGCTCATCGGCAGAATCTACTCCGACGAAGGCGACGAGCAGAAGGCGCTTGACCTGTTCAACCAGGCGCTGCCGGTGTGGCGCGAGCTGGGCAGCAAGCAAGGCGAAGCAAACACGCTCAACAACATGGGCCGCACGTATTCCAACCTTGCCCAGGAGGATAAAGCTCTGGACCTGCTCAACCAGGCGCTGCCCATGTGGCGCGAACTTGGCAACAAGCAGGGCGAAGCCAGCACCCTCGACAACATGGGCAAGGTCTACTCCGATACCAGCCAGGGAACAAAGTCGCTGGATTGCCTGAACCAGGCGCTGGTGTTGTGGCGCGCGATTGGCGAGCAGGCGGGCGAAGCGCTGACTTTGAACAATCTGGGCCGGACGTACTCCGACCTTGGCGAGAAACAAAAAGCGCTCGACGCATACAGCCAGTCGATCAAGCTCTGGCAGCAGATCGGCATCAAGCAGGGCGAGGCCAGCGCGCTCGACGATCTTGGGCGTCTCTACTCCAGCCTTGGCCAAAAGCAGACGGGGCTCGACTACTACAACCAGGGATTACCGCTGTGGCGCGCTTCGGGCAACCGCAACGGCGAGGCGCTGGACCTGAACGACATCGGCAGAGCGCATGAGGACATGGGCCACGCAGACCAGGCGCTCGATTTTTACAACCAGGCACTGACCATTTGGCGCGCCGTGGGCAACCGCCGCGGCGAGGCCATGACCATGAGCAACCTGAGCCGCGACTACCTTGACTTGGGCCAGACGGACAAAGGTTTGCAGATCGCCTTCGATGCGCTGCCGGTGTGGCGCGAGGTGCAGGAGACGCGCGGCGAGGCGATGGCTCTGGCATTGGCCGGCGTGGCTTATGCGCGGCAGGGGCATCCGCAAACGGCGCTTCCTTACTCGCTGGCGGCAATGGAGATGGCCAAGGCCGCGGGCGATCCGGATATACAAGGCTGGATCGCGTCGTCGCTGATGCTCGGCTTTCAGAATCAGCATCGGCCGGAGATCGCGATCTTCTTCGGGCTTGAGGCGGTGAACGACTACCAGCAGATTCGCAAGAACATTGCGGGGCTGGATAAAGATTTGCAGGCTGGATTTGCGCAATCGCGCGCCTCCACATATCGCACGCTGGCCGAGCTGCTGGTGGAGACGGGGCGGCTGGGCGAGGCCGAGCAGGTTCTGGATCTCTTGAAAGAGCAGGAGCTGAAAGACGTGGTGCGCGGCGCTGCGGGCGATGCGGCCGCAAAGGTGGAACCGCTGCGCCTGAGCGCCGCACAGCAGACCGCCGAGAGCGAGCTTGAGTCGCGGCAGCAGAAGTCGATCGCGCTTGAAGACATGCGGCTTGAGTATCTGGGCCTGCAATCCAAGACCGCGCGCACCGCTGCCGAGGATGCGCGCATGAACGAACTGGCCGCGAGTCTGCAGCAAGGGTTAGCCGAAGCGATGACCTACTTTACCGGCACGATTGCCGCCGGTCTTGAACAGAAAACCGCCGGCAACGACGAGGTCGACAACGCGCGGCAGAGCTATCTGCAGAACTCGTTGGCCAAGCTGGGGCCGCGCGTCATGGGCATTCGCATTCTGCTTGGCCAGGACCACGCATACGCGATTGTGGTCACCGCCGACGCGCGCAAAAAGTTCGAGCTGCCGGCAACTCCGGCGCAGATACGCGCCAAGGCATTTGAAGCGTTGCAAGCCATCCAAGGCCGACGGGCCGATGCCCAGCCGAAGCTGGCCGAGCTGTATGCGATGGTCGCCGCTCCCATTGAAGGCGAATTGAAGACTCTGGAGAAATCCGCGCCGGGCGAAGCCGGCGTTCCCACACTGCTGTGGTCGCTGGACGATGCGCTGCGCTACCTGCCCATGGCCGCACTCTACGATGGGCAGCATTACCTGCTTGAGCGGTTTAACAACGTGCTGTTTACGCCGGAGAGCTACGGACACATGGCGGACGTGCCTCTAGCGTCCGCGCCCTCGGTGCTGGCGCTGGGGTTGTCAAAGAGCTATGGCGGATTGCCGCCGCTGCCTGGAGTAATGCCGGAGCTGGATTCGGTGGTTCACGACCCCGCCGCGCCCGAGTCGCATGGGCCGATGGCAGGAAAGCTGCTGCCCAACGACCAGTTCACGCTGGCCGCGCTTGAAACCGAACTGGGCCAGGACAAGGGATTTCCGGTGGTGCACATCGCCAGCCATTTTGTAGTGGAAGCGGGCACCGGCCAGGAGCCGTACCTGATGCTGGGCGGGGATCGCGACGGCCAGCCGGGCGGCTACCAGTGGGACCTGTCGGAGATGGAGCACTCGGCGATTGCGTTCCACGGCACGCGGCTGCTCACGCTCTCAGCCTGCAGCACGGCCAAGGACTATGAGAACCGCAACGGCACTGAGATGGACAGCCTGGGCATGGTGGCGCAGCAAAAGGACGCTGAAGCCGTGCTGGCCACGCTGTGGGATGTGAACGACGCCAGCACCAGCCGCCTCATCAGCGACTTTTATGCGCGCTGGCTCAAGGACCCCGCCGCCGGAAAGGCCGAAGCGCTGCGCCATGCGCAACTGGCGCTGCTCAAAAGCGAACCTGCAGGCGAACCCGTAGGCGAGCAAGCTGCCGGAGCCGGAAAAAGCCAGCGCGGCTTTGAGGCCGTCGAAGGGCAGCAGGCGCCCCAGGTGGGCTATGAGCACCCGTATTACTGGGCGCCCTTCGTGCTGATCGGGAACTTCCACTAGTGCCCTGAGTCTGAAATTCTTTCCAAAAGCGACTGTCATACTTGTAGCGACAATCCTACCCAAAACAACGGCTGTCATCCTGAGCGAACGGGGCCCCAAACGCTTTTCAGTTTTGGGGTGGTGAGT
>CAYZVG010000030.1:0-15085 GCA_964481595.1 uncultured Occallatibacter sp.
CGCCAGCAGACCGACTACGCCGGCAACCCGGTGCTCGACTTTACCGGCCTGCCCTTCGGCGACTGGCTCAGCACCATCCCCGTCTCCTCGACCGATGTTGCCGACGCCACCGAGCACCACTTCACCGGCAAAGAACGCGATACCGAATCAGGCAACGACTACTTCAAATATCGTTACTACGCATCGTCAATGGGGAGATGGCTCTCACCTGATCCCTCAGGTCTTTCGCACGCCGACCTGGGGAACCCGCAGAGCCTCAATCTATACAACTACGTTGGCAATCGTCCGCTCACTATCGCTGATTTGGATGGGCTTTGCTGGAAGGGCTTCCAGTGGGCTTGTGATCTTGGGAACGACATCAAGAATCTCGCGATCGATGCGAAGAACAAAATCGCGTATGGTGAGTGGACTACGAATACGACGCAGGCCAAAATACACTCGGTCGACCGGCATGAAGCTCGTACTCGTACTAACAGCTATAGTAAGGAAACTCAGCCAGAACAGTACAACCATGATCTTATCGACCTACCACAACTCGATCCAAATGGTCCACCTGTGCCGAGGCTTACTGTTCGGGCAGCGCCGACGCCAAGAAAATTCTCGAAACAAGACATACGTGACCTGTGTGGCCTCGCAGCCGAATTTTCAATGGGCGGCGTAGTGCCTGGCCAGTCCAACGGGAGTCCCTCGGAAGACACGTCCCCAACATCGATGGACCTGCCGACTAAGGCTGTGTTCAATCGGAATAATGAATATGTTGGTCACGAATCTGAGACGCGCGAAATCGCTCCAGGGGGAGGAAGCATCGACCCAGGCCTGTCGTTGCTAAGCGGCTTCTCGGCTTACGCACAATGTGTTTACGCGGCATCGAACGCCAACTGATAAATCGGAGAAGATGACTTTATGACTAGCGCGAGACAGAGGGGCGGGAAGCACCCGAATAGGAATGGCGTGGAAGGCCGGGGAAACTGGATTACGGATGTGCCGACCTTCACCACGGCTTTCCTGAGAAGTAAAGGCCCGTTGAGACCCATCCAGAGAGTTGCTCTGATCGGTGTCTCCTCAGCGCTCGCGGTTTGCGGCATAGTTGCTTGCCTCGATGCAATTGATTCGTTTCGGAATGAGGGATCAAGCTTTTCTGTTACTGCACTTCCCGGTATCGTCTTACTCGCGGCCGGGCTTGTCGGCTTGATGAAGGCCATCATGGCGAAGAGTCGGCCTCGAAAATGAAAGCGCTGCAATTGCGGTGAGAGCGGGTCCTCGCCAAGTAGGCAACCGCGATATTGATACGATGCAGACGACAGCCTCAACTCGAGTGGCAGGTGGCCCACCCTTGATATACCAATACATTGTGGGTGCCCCATCCTTTCACAGTCTTATCGTGAAAGGGTGGGATAGCACGAACCCCAACTCTCCTGTTCGAATATAAAACTGCGGCAGCGGCTACGACCTTGCCGGCAATATCCTGAATGTTACCGACTCTGTGAACGGCACGTGGAGCTTCGGCTACGACGCGCTGAACCGCCTGGCGACGGCCTCGGCCACAAGCGGCCAGGACGACAATCCTTTCCCGAACCTGTGCTGGAACTACGACAGTTTCGGCAACCGCACCACACAGATGAGCGCCAGCGTGGCCTTTGCGAGCGGCCAGGGCGGCTCCAATACCTGCTCCACCAGCGGGAGTCTTGGACAGAACGTTTGGGCGCAGTACAATGGCACCACGAACGGGACCAACAACAACCAGATGTCGGCGACCAGCCACTAAGGTTAGTCTGAGCCAAAAGCTGAGAGCTGATTTCAAGCGCATTTCGCCTTGATGGGTGCGCCAGTTGGGCTTTACTGCGTAACCGCTTCTTCTTCTTTCACTTCCGCTTGTGCCGCCACGCGCGCGCCGGTTGCCTTCTCCGCGCGCAGCGCCTTGTACGCGCGGTACACAAACGAGCCCATATACCAGCCATCGATGAACTTGTACGGCGTTTCGCCGGTTGTATAGTGGCCGCAAGGCAGCACACGCGGCTCAAAGTCGATACCCGATTCGCGGAACGCCTTCAACACCTGCAGCGAGTACTCGCGCGGAAACGTCAGGTCGTAGTTGGCGTAGATCATCAGCACCTTTTTCAGGTCCGCAGCCGCCTCTTTGCCAAAGAACTGGGGATAGTAGTAGCAAGGGCTCACCGCTGCCCAAAGCTCGCGCACGCGATCCTGCGTCAGTCCCGCTTCTTGCAGAGCCTGCTGCACATGCCGCGTGCTTTGGCCGGCCCACGTAACATCGCCGAACGCTGTCGACGCGTGATTGAACGCGTTCACGCGAATGCGTGCGTCGTGCGCGCTGGCCATGAACGCATAGCAGGAGCCGAGGCTGGTTCCCAGCACGCCAAAGTGCTCGTAGCCTTGCTCCTGAAGCCAGTCAAGGCAGCAGCGGATGTCAACAACCGCCTGCCGGCAAGCCATGAGCGTGCGCCCAATGTTCGCGCTCACTGAGTAATCTGAGCGCTCAATCTCCGCAGGCCGCCGAATGTCGTGGTAAGGCATTGAGAGCCGCAGCGCAGAAACGCCCATGCGGTTGAAGATGGTGCAAAGCGAGTTGTGGCTGAAACCGTCGGCGTTCCATTGCGGCAGCACTACAATCGCCTGCTTGGGCCGCGCCGGATCTTTGTGCGCGGGCGCTGGATACCAGCGCGCATTCACCTGGTCGTTTTCCGGATACGGCGTCCGCTCCGGCGAGGTAAAACGCAGGAACTGTGCCTTGTCGAGCTTGCCCTCTTCGGCATGTTGCCGCAGCTCCGCTTCCTTGGCCAGCGTTTCAGGCCGAACGTTGGTTGGGTAGAGCTGCGGGTGCCGCTCCTCCAACCGGAAATCTGTCGGACGCTCATAACCAAAGAACTTGTTGCTGTTGCGGATCAGGAGCTGGTTGATGCGAATCATCGCGGCTTCGGCCGCGGCCGGGTCGCGCTCAATCTCCGGGCTCGGCACCGCCGACGCAAAACCGTTTTGCTCAAGAAACGGCGCAAGCCACTCGAATCCCCACTCGAGCGGGCGCACCACGCGGTTTTCGTCCCGCGTGGTCAGCTTCGTTTCCCAGTTGTACATCCAGTGCGCGTACCAGCTCTTGATCATGGGTATGGCTTTATTTTATCAGCGCGCCGCATGTTCGACCGCCGCGGTTACGGGAGTTCAACAACGCACGCGCTGCTTATGCCGTACGCCGCTCGCGACGCTTTCTTGTTTCAAACCACGCAAACCAGCCCACGCTCAGCAGCAGGATCAGCGCGATGATTCCCTGCGAAATCACGCAATAGAGACACCAAACCTCGAGAATGTCTTTCTCCACGTGGCTCAAGTAGAGTGCGATTCCCATGCCGGGCAGCGCAAACAGTACGAGCAGCCCACGTCGCCGCAGAAACGACGCCAGTGCCAGTGCCAGGTAGCCCGCTATGCCGATAGCCGCCACCGGCACGCCATAAACAACCGCGTACGAGCTGTGGTTCACGATGCCGCAGTCCCATTTCTCGTTGATTGAGCACGGCTCGGTTCCCGTTGAGTAGTGAACCTGGAGTGCTAGTGAGGAAACAACAATTCCGGCAACGGCCAGCAGGCTGATGAGATAGCGCATACCTCAATTATTATCTACGGTGGAGGGCCGCTAAGGCCGCAAGCCAGGATGAACCCATGAACCAGCTCGATATCCAGGGCAGACGTGTTGCTTTTTTCGGCGGAAGCTTTGACCCTCCGCATCTCGGGCACCTGGCAGTGGCGCGGGCCGCGCGGGCCGCGCTTGGGCTGGATACGGTACTGTTTGCGCCGGTGGGCGCTCAGCCGCTCAAGCCTGCCGGTTCCTCTGCCAGCTTTGAAGATCGCGTTGCCATGACACGCCTGGCCATTGACGGCGAACCTGGATTTGAGCTGTCTCTCGCCGACGCTCCAAAACCCGATGGCTCGCCCAACTTCACCATAGACACGCTGCGCCTGCTCAGGGCGCAGATGCCGGTCGACTCCCGGCTCTTTCTGCTGATGGGAGCGGATTCGCTCTCCGGTTTGCGCCACTGGTATCGATCTGCGGAGATCCCATTTGTGGCGCGATTGGTCGTGGCGGCGCGTCCCGGACTTGCCCTGGACTCGCTGCAGAGTATGCTGCCCGTTGGTTTGACAGTGCAGCCGATGAGCGGCGAAATCGCCGATGAGGTTCAGAAGGAATCGCTCGGCCAGGTGCGCTGCCATATGCTGACGAACCCGGCAGGTGAGCGCGCTCCGTTGTTTGAACTTGCGGAACTGGACGTGGGGATAAGCGCGTCGCGAATTCGGCAACTGGCGCGAGGGCAATGCGGCAGCGCGGAAAGGGGGCCGGATAAGAGCGACGAGCTGTTGCCGGCCGCAGTTGCCGAGTATGTGCGAGCACATGCGCTTTATTGCTAATCGCGGTTTGCTCGCGCCCTTCCAAAGAGATACGATGAGCAAGGAGAAGCAATCTACCGAATGACAACATCGAAAGCGCTCGAACAAACGCGCATTCTCGTTCAGGCCGCGGCCGAAGCGTGTGAATCCAAGAAGGGCGAAGACACACGGATTCTGGAACTGGATCCGATCGACTCTGGCCTTTCCGATTTTTTCCTGGTTACATCCGCCACCAACGATCGCCAGACAACTGCAATTGCCGACGAAGTCGAGTATCGGCTGAAGCACGATTTTGGTGTGATGCCCCACTCCGTGGAAGGCCGGCGCAAGGGCGATTGGATACTGCTCGACTATGTCGATTTTGTCGTGCACGTTTTTCTCGCCGAGCGGCGCGCGTTCTACGACATTGAGAGACTGCGCAAGTCGGCGCGGCCATTAACTCCGGCCGAGTTTGATGCGGAACTGAAGGCGGCGCTCGCGGCGAAGACGCTGACTGCGCGCAAGAAGGCTGCGGCGAAGCCGAAGACCGCCAAAGCAAAGGCTGCGCCAGCGGCTAAGGCGAAAGCTGTGCCCGCTGCTAAACCAAAAGCCGCGCCCTCCGCCAAGCCGAAGAAGCTTGCGAAGAAAGCGGCTGCAAAAAAGACCGTTGTGAAGAAGGCTGCAAAAAAGCACCCTGCAAAGAAATCGTAGGCGTTCGCGATTCTCCGCTCAATTGCGACAATGGCCTAAGACCGGAAGCGCAGGCCGATGTAGAGTTAGTCCGAACACAGGACGCAAAATGGGGAGCCCAAGGGCTCCCCATTTTGTTGGTGTTTGAAGCTCTGAGTTAGAAAGTTACCTGGAGTGAGAACTGGCCGAAGCGGCGTTCGTCGTGATTGCCGCCGGTAGCCGTAGAGCCAAGGCCGCCACGCTTCTCCTGGATATAAGTGGGATCTGCCAGGGTGGTCGTATTCACGTAGTAGTTGTGGTGGTTGAGCACATTGATTCCCTCGGCGCCGAACTCCAGTCCAACCTTTTCGGTAAGCGGGAAGGTCTTGTGGAGTGCTGCGTCAAAGTTCCACGCGCCCGGGCCACGCACTGAATTGCGGCGCATCATGTCGCTCGGGAATGGACCAAGGTCGGAGATACCAAGTGCGCTGTTTAACGGATCGGAGCTCTTTGGCGCTGGAACATCCAGGCCGCTGAATTTGTTCGGACCAAGCATCTTTGGCTTGCTGTTGACCTTCACACTGTAGAAAGGCGTTGCAGGTTCCAGCCGGGGCATGGTGTAGTAAGTTTCCACGTTGTTGTAGTCAAAGATGGAGAACGGCACGCCGCCGCGCGCGGTGTAGATGCCCGAGAGCGTCCATCCACCAAGTGCCTCGCGCTCAAGAGTGCTGCCATGCTTGAACCACGGCATTTCCCAGATGGGGGACACTCCCAGACGGTTGCGAACGTCGAAGTCCGAGCTGCCCCAGTCAAGTCCGGGATCGGCCAGAGAGGTATAACCAAGCGGGCCGACATAGCCAGAACCGCCTTGCAAGCTGTCGCCGAAGGTCGAGCTCAAATCGTCGAGCGAGTGCGACCAGGTGTAGTTTGCCGAGAGGCTAAGACCGGTGCCGAAGATGTTCTGGGTTTGGAACTTCAGGTTGAGTGCGTTGTAGCTGCTCGCCGCGGCGCTGCCACGCATGTTCATATCGCTATATTGCGCGTTGGGGCGGGTCAGGCACTCTGCAGATTTGGTTGTGGCATCGTCCCCTGCATCGCTCGTGGTATATCCGGCATTGATATCCGCGGCATAGACGCTGTTATAGATGTTGTTATTTGTGTAGCCGCTATGGGTGCAAGCTGCGCCGGTAACCACCGGATCGCCCATGTACACCTGCCCAGCGCCCACCTGGTTCACATTCGCCAGATCGTAAAGATGGCTGTCTCTTGAGCCGCTGTAGCTCACCTCAATCACCGTTCCCGGCATCAGTTGGTGTTGAACCGCAAGACTCCAGAACTGCGTTTGCGCCACTTGGATGTTCTGGTCCAGGTGCCGCATGGCGACCGGAGGCAGATACTGTGTACCGGTCGCTTTGCCCAGCGGTCCTAGATCGTCGTTGGTGACTGTCGCGATGCAGTTGGCCGATTCAGCGGCGCAGGTGTCGCTGATGACCGCGCTGGCCGGAGGATTGAAGCTGGCGTTGTAGGTGACATTGCCAAAGTTGCGCTCGTAGCTGATGCCATAACCGCCGCGAATGCTATCGCGGCCGTTGCCAAACACGTCGTAGGCAAAGCCAATGCGCGGAGCAAGGGTTCCCCAGCGGGGCTTCCAGAAGCCGCCCGCCGCGCTTTGGCTGGCAATCTGTACCTGGCCGCTGCGCACCTGCTGCTCAACCCCGTTGCCAGAGCCAAAGTAGAAGTTTGAATCGAGTCCGGATTTGTTGTTGTGCTGAACGCCGTAGTGCTCATAGCGCAGGCCCAGGTTCAGGGTCAGTTGAGGTGTGACCTTGAAGTTATCCTCTGCATACAGATCCCAATCTTTGTAACGGTAGCTGCGGGCATAGTTAGCGGCGCTGACCGGGGTTTGAATTGCGCAAGAGGAATTTTCCTGCGCCGCGGTGAGCAGGCCGAAGCTGCCATCGGTAAACGACTGATCGACGGCGCACGGCAGCTTGCCTTGGGGGTCGACACGAGCCTCGAAAGTGGTCAGCGGCGCGCCGTTCGGGTTGCCGGCGGTGTTCATCATGTCGTTCAGGCTGTCCTGGAACGTTGCGCCAAGCTCTTCAACGGCCTGGGCATACGCGCCGTAGACGTAATTCAACTGGATGTAAGTGATCAAGCCGCCAAAGCGCAAGGAGTGCTTGCCCGTTGTCCAGCTCAAGTCGGGTTCGACCTGAATGGTGTTCTGGGGTCCGCCGACAGGTACGCCGCCGCTGCCAGGTTCGCTCGCATTCTGGAGTCCGGGCATCTGAATGGTTCCACCCGTAACCGGGTCGGTAGGCGAGACGAACATCAGGCTGGGAGTAGCTACCAATGACGTATCAAAGGAGGTGTTTTCGTTGAAGCGGGTATAGCTCGCCTTCGCCGAAAAGAAGACACTCGGATTGAATGTATGGGTGATGGTATAGAGGTAGCTCTGATTCAAATTTGTGGTGCCTGTGTTGTATTGAGGATAGGTGCTGTAGGAGGTGGAACCCTGGAACTGGTTCTCGTTTTCGCGTCCGCCACGGAAGTACATGCTGGTCTTTTCCGTGGGGTTATAGTCGAGGCGTCCGACCAGAGTGTATTGGTTCTCGGGAATGCCGCCGCCTGCATCGAAGGGAGCTTTGAAGTTGATGGTGTCGAAGACCGGAGTGCTTCCTGGAAGTGCAGTGGCACCATTGACCTGACCGACTGAGGCCCCGGAGTTCACAATATCGTCGACCGTGGCTGCAACGCCGGCGGACTGCAGCGTCGTTTGTCCGTAGGTCTTGTAATAGTTTTGAATGTTTGTGGGCATCAGCGCGATGAATGCGGGATCGAAATTCTCTTCGGTGAGTGAGGCGGCGCTGCGCACCCGCGTCCACTCCGTGCTCTCGAAGATAAACAGCTTGTTCTTGATGATCGGGCCGCCGGCAGCGTAGCCAAACTGGTTGCGGGTATAGGTGCCCTTGGGCAGTCCATTTGTGTCGTTGTCGTAGGTGTTGGCCGTATAGGCTGAGAGCCGGTTGTACTCCCACGCCGAGCCATGGTAGCTGTTTGTGCCGGCCTTGGTGGTCACATTGACGACGCCGCCAGAGGCGCGGCCGTACTCCGCCGAGTAGTTATTGGTGATGATGCTGTATTCCTGCACCGAGTCGACAGGAACATCCTGGCCGACCGCGACGCTGTAGATAGACACGTTTTCAACGCCGTCGAGCAAAATCTCCGTGCCCGATTCACGCTGTCCGTTGATGGCGAAGCCCACGCCGCGGTTGGTTAGGTTCTGTCCGCTGCTGGTGCTGTTTCCCGTGTTGTCGCCGCTGGATACGTTGCCGGAGAGGGCGACAAAATCGTAGGGGTTGCGGGTAAGGCTGGGGAGCTGGGCAAGCTGCTTGGTGTCGACTACCTGCGACATCTCTTGCGACTGCGTGTTCACCTGCGCGCCGCCCTCGCCGATCACTTCAACCTCGGTGACTGCGGAGCTGACGGAGAGCTTGGCATCGACCATTACCTTGCCGCCTACCGTGACTTCAACCTTGGCGGTGAAGGCCTTGAAACTTCCGGAGGCCACGCTCACCTGGTACATACCCGGCTCAAGACCCGGAATCTGATAGACGCCCGTAGAGGACGTGACCGTGCTGCGTTGGGCATTCGTGTTCAGGTTCTTCGCCGTGACACTTGCACCGGGAATCACAGCGCCCGATTGATCGGCAACTACGCCTGCGATCTGTCCCAGGTCAACCTGGGCGTTGGCGGTGGCGCAGCACAAAAGCAGGGCCGCAAAGAGACCGACGAACAGGCTTCTGATTGCAAGTCTGGATGGCGACCCAGAAAGTGGGGTGGCCACGGTGCGAAGTGGAAGGGGAAACCGGAAAGATGGCATATAAACTCCTCCGAAGATGGTCTGGGTCTGAAGGTTTCGCGATTGAAGCCTTCCTCGCCCTGTTATGGTGCTGCTGCAGTTCCGCGGCATGAAAAGCCGATTGGCCTGTGATACTTAACAAAAAGAAGACACACGAACGCGCCGCAACAAAAAGTGAAAAACCACACGCGCAGCCCTTTGACAGGCGAGTGATGATCCGACAGATTATGCGGGAAGCGACCTTTTAAATGCACGAGACGGACCAATCTCACCGACGGGTCGAAATTCACTGGATATTCTTGATAGTGAAATACTTATCTAATTGGTGAACAAGTACTTAAGTTTCGATAAATATGAAAAATGGTAGAAAGCGGACGCAATATTCCAATTTTGGACAATTGCGGTTTCCTTTCGGGACTTTTGCAACCGCTTTACGCGCATTTTTTAAAGGAGTGCGCGATTGGCAGGGCTGCGGGGTTTCTCGGTTTGCAGCCTGAAGCAGACGGCCAAAAAAGCTGGGAGGTGGCTCTTGATGAAGAAAGAGCCACCTCCCGATTTGTTTCTTGCGATGCTGGGGTTCCCGTTCTGCTTTAGAAGGTCATCCTCAGCGAGAACTGCCCGAAGCGGCGCTCGTCGTGGTTACCGCCAAGGGCCAGCGAACCAAGGCCGCCGCGCTCTTCCTGCACATAAAGGGGAGCGCCGGGACCGCTGTACGACAGGGTACTCGTATTCACATAATAGTTGTGGTGGTTAAGGATGTTGATTCCCTCGGCTCCGAACTCCATTCCCACCCGCTCTGTAACAGGGAAGGTCTTGTGGAGCGATGCGTCGATGTTCCAGGTGCCGGGTCCGCGCAGCGAGTTGCGGCGCATCATACTGCTGGGGAAGGGACCAAAGTCAGAGATGCCAAGAGTGCTGCTGAGCGGTGCATAGCTTGCCGGCAGGGGAACATTCAGCCCGTTGAACTGGTTCGGTCCCAGCGCATTGCCCTGGGCATCCACAGTCTTCGGTTGCTTGCTTACTTTTTGACTGGTAAACGGTGTCGCGGGTGTCAGGCGAGGCACGGTGTAGTAGGTTTCGTCGTTCGTGTAGTCGAAGACCGAGAAGGGGATCCCTGTGTGTGCGGTGTAAATGCCAGAGAGAGACCAGCCGCCCAGTGCTTCACGCTCCAATGCGCTGCCATGTTTGAACCACGGCAGATCCCAGATGGGCGCTAGGGCTATGCGATGACGTACATCGAAGTCCGAGCTGCCCCAGTCGAGTCCAGGGTCGGCCAAAGATGTGTAACCCAGGGAACCAATCAGGCCCGAGCCGCCCTGCAAGCTATCCCCGAAGGTCGAACTCAGATCGTCCAGCGAGTGCGACCAGGTGTAGTTTGCAATCAGAGTAAGACCCGTATTGTGGAGGTTCTGGGTCTGGAACCGGATGTTCATGGCATTGTAGCTGCTGGCCGCCGCGCTGCCGCGCATGTTGGAGTTTGAATACTGCGCGTTGGGCCGGGTCAGGCACTCGGCGATGCCGGTATTGTTATTCGTGATGCCGGAGTTGGCGCAGTTGACTGCGTCCTGAACCACCGGATCTCCCAGATAAACCTGTCCTGCACCCACTTGGTTGACGTTGGCCAAGTCGTAAAGATGGGCGTCTTTCGAACCGCTGTAGCTGACTTCAACCACCGTTCCCGGCACCAGTTGGTGTTGCACCGCAAGACTCCAGAACTGAACCTGCGCAACTTGAATGTTCTGGTCCAGGTGGCGCAGTTCCACCGGGGGCAGATACTGTGTCCCGATGGACTGACCAAGGGGACCCAGGTCAAGGTTGGTGACTGTTGCAATACAGTTGGCATCTTCCGCGGAGCAGTTGTCGGTAATGACGGCGCTAGCCGGTGGATTGAAGCTGGCGTTGTAGGTAATGTTGCCAAAGTTGCGCTCGTAGCTGATGCCAAAGCCGCCGCGTATGCTGTCGCGTCCATTGCCGAACACGTCGTAGGCAAAGCCAACGCGCGGAGCCAGGGTTCCATAACGGGGTTTCCAGAAGCCCCCCGCCGCGCTCTGATTGGCAATCTGCACCTGGCCTGTGCGCATCTGCTGTTCAACGCCATTACCGGGGCCGAAGTAGAAGTTCGAGTCGAGGGCGGGTTTGTTGTTGTGCTGCACGCCATAGTATTCGTAGCGCAGACCAAGATTGAGGGTGAGCTGGGGCGTGACCTTGTAGTTGTCTTCGGCGTAGAGATCCCAATCCTTATAGCGGTAGCTGCGAGCGTAGTTGGCAGAGGTAACCGGCGTTTGTACGGCGCAGGATGCGCTGTCGATTACGTTGCCGAAGTTGCCGTCGGTAGTCGAGTAGTCCACAGGGCAGGGCAGTTTTCCCTGCGGGTCCACGCGGGCCTCGAACGCGACCAGCGGCGCGCCGTTGGGGTTGCCGGCGGTGTTCAACATGTCGTTCATGCTATCGGGAAAGTTTGCGCCGAGCTGCTCTACGGCCTGCGCGTATGCACCGTAAGCGTAGTTCAGTTGGATGTAGGTGAGGGTCCCGCCAAAGCGCATAGAGTGCTTCCCCTTGGTCCAGCTCAGGTCGGGCTCAATCTGAATAGTGTTCTGGGGTCCACCAACGGGTAAGCCGCCGCTGCCAGTCACGCTTGAATTCTGAAGGCCGGGCATCTGAATGGTGCCTCCCGTGATGGGGTCGGTGGGCGATACGAACATCAGGTTGGGAGTGTCAGTCAGCGTAGTGTCGAAGGAAGCATTTTGGTTGAACCGAGTATAGCTCGCCTTGGCAGACAGGAAGATGCTCGGGCTGAACGTGTGGGTATATGTGTATAGATAGCTCTGGTTCAGCAGAGTGTTGCCGGTGTCGTACTGAGGATAGGCACTGTATGTGTTGGAGCCGGGGAACTGGTCTTCATACTCGCGTGCACCCCTGAAGTACATGGACGTTTTTTCAGTGGGGTTATAGTCAAGGCGTCCGGCAAGCGTGTACTGGTTTTCCGGAATTCCACCACCTGCATCGAAGGGAGCTTTGAAGCTGACCGTATCGAAGACCGGAGTGGGGGCTGGTATTGACGTGGTTCCATTGACCAGACCAAGCGAGCAAGGGCTTGGTGTGCAGGAGCCGTTTGTAGCATAGAGCGACGTCGCCACCTGACCCGCAGTGGCCGCAACGCCGGAGGACGGTAGTGTCGTCTGTCCGTAGCTCTTGTAATAGTCTTGAATGTCGGTGGGCATCATGGCAATGAAGGCAGGATCGAAGATCTCTTCGGAAAGTGATGCCGCGCTCCTGACCCGCGTCCACTCCGTGCTCTCAAAGATGAACAACTTATTCTTGATGAGCGGTCCACCGGCGGCAAAGCCAAACTGGTTGCGTGTATACGTGCCCTTGGGATTGGGTAGCGGGCCTGTTCCACCTCCTGCGAGGAACGCCGCGTTCTGCGCATCGTTGGCATACGTGTTGGCCGTGTAGGCTGAGAGGCGGTTAAACTCCCACGCCGATCCGTGATAACCGTTGGTGCCAGCCTTGGTGGCCACGTTCACCACACCGCCAGAGGCTCGGCCATACTCCGCCGAGTAGTTGCTGGTGATGATGCTGTACTCCTGCACTGAGTCAATGGGAACGTCTTCGCCGAGCGCTGCACCGTAGATGGAGATGTTCTCCACGCCGTCCAGCAGAATCTCTGAACCCGACTGTCTTTGTCCGTTGATAGCGTAACCAACGCCGCGGTTGGTCCCGTTCTGTCCGCTGCTTCCAGTGTTGCCGCTGCTCAAACTGTCGCCAGTGCTATCTCCGTTCGATACGTTGCCAGAGAGAGCAACAAAGTCGTATGGATTGCGGGTAAGGCTGGGTAGCTGCGCGAGCTGCTGCGAGTCAACAACCTGAGACATCTCCTGAGTCTGCGTATTCACCTGCGCGCCGCCTGCGCCGATCACTTCAATCTCAGTAACCTCGGAGCTGACGGAAAGCTTGGCGTCCACAGACACCTTGCTGCCAACGGTGACTTCCACTTTGGCTGTGTATGTCTTGAAGCTGCCTGAATTCACGGTCACCAGATAATTTCCTGGTTCAAGGCCTGGGATCTGAAATGTGCCGGTAGAGGACGTTACTGTGCTTCGCTCGACGTTGGTATTCAGGTTCTTTGCCGTCACACTCGCGCCGGGAATTACAGCGCCCGATGGATCGGCAACGACTCCTGTGATTTGACCCAAGTCCACCTGCGCTGAGGCGGTGATGCACGTGAAGAGCAGAACAGCGCATACGGCGATTGCCGCGGCAAAAGATGTGGCCGAACGTCTGCAGAGAAGCTTGATTTCAGTCATCATAAGTTTTCGTTTCTCCTTGGGGCCTTGGATTAAGTGCGGAATATGAAATCGTTTTTGGGGGATGGCTCTTGCCGGCAAAGACGAATCTTCGCCGGTAAACCGGTTGCTCCTTCGGGTTTTGAAATCAGTGTTGCTTGCTTCGAATGCTGCGCCTACCGTTCCCGCATACCTGTCGATTTCGAGGTGTGCGTCAAGCAGGCAAAGCTCCGCCGTGGCTCTTGTGGTTGAGCAAGAGTGGGGTAGGCGTACTTTTTTGCGCGTGCCGTTTCCGGGCAGGTCGTTCGGCGATCTTGCGCTTGGGCTGTTTAGCTAGCCACCTGGGGAAACTGAAGAGTTCCCGACCTCTATGGGAAGTTTTCGACCTCGGGACTCTCTTGGGTGGTTCTTATTGCAATAACCGTGCCAATCTCCCAAATGGGAGCATCTCTTGGATTAAATGGCAGTTATTTTCATCGGCTTTGCATAGCCACAACCGTGAATATGAAAACTCGTAGAATATTGCAATCTCCATCCAAAATTGGATAGAACCTCCCGTTTTTTGGAGGCCGTCACACGCAGGCTTGCAGGCGCAGCACGGCGGCGGTGCGCTATGCTCCTTCTTGATGCAGATGACACTGGCCCACATTGGAGCGAGGCTTGGCTCAAGAGATGAATTGGAGCCCCTCGTACAGGCGTATTTGGAGCGCTGTTCCGGATTCGCGCGTTGCCAGACCGAGGGTTTCAAGAAAGAAGATGCGTTCCTCGCATGGCTCGACCAGCAACAGGGCAGAACGCCTGCCGTCGCTGTTCTGCTTGACAGCCGGGGAAAGCAGATGAGCTCCGAGGTCTTTGCCGCCTGGCTCGGCGCGCGGCGCGATGAGGGTTCGCAACACCTGGTTTTTGCTGTGGGCCCGTCCGACGGATGGTCCGGCGCAGCACGCAAGCGCGCCGGTCTGCTGCTGTCGTTTGGGCCAATGACGATGGCGCACGCGGTGGCGCGGCTGGTGACGGCCGAACAGCTCTACCGGGCAGTTACAATTCTCACTGGACATCCCTATCACTCGGGGCATTGAGCTTCCCGGAGGATCATGGGTGGCACCTGAGGTTTTATGACTGACGCGCGGCGTGGACTTATCTTGATCAATACCGGCCCCGGCAAGGGCAAAACGACCGCGGCTCTGGGCACCGGACTGCGTGCCGTGGGCTGCGGCATGAGGGTTCTGGTTCTGCAATTCCTGAAAGGCTCATGGCACTACGGTGAACTCGATGCCGTGGAGGCCTTCGCCGGCAACTTCGTGATGAAGCAGATGGGCCGCGGTTTTGTGAAGGTGGGCGGGGCCGAGACCGATCCCGAGGATGTTCGCCTGGTTGAAGCTGCCTGGGCAGAGGCGCGCGAGGCAATCTACTCCGGCGAGTGGGACATGGTGATTCTGGATGAGATCAACTATGCAATCGGCTACAAGATGCTCGATCCGGCCGTTGTCGCCGAAGCGCTGAAAGGCAAGCCGGAGATGGTGCATGTCATCCTCACCGGCCGCAACGCCCATCCCCTGCTGGTGGAGCTGGCAGATACCGTGACCGAGATGCGCGAGGTGAAGCACGCTTACCAGAAAGGCATTCTGGCGCAGCGCGGAATCGAGTACTGACCCGAGGCGTGCGCACTCCATTTACAATTAGGTTCGGTATGTCCTGGTTCAAGCGAGAGAACGGCGATTTCCCCGAGGGGCCTGGTGGCCCCGGCCCCGAAGGCAGCGCGGATGCCACGGGCAAGACCGTCCGCACCGAAGGGCTGTGGATCAAGTGCCTGGGTTGCCGGGCCGTTATCTGGAAGGCTGAGCTTGAAGCCAATCTGAACGTGTGCCCCAAATGTCAGCACCATTTCAAGCTGGACGCG